>JBPCVB010000848.1:0-6593 GCA_051010855.1 Pirellulaceae bacterium
GTCTTCACGTATGGGCACCGGCGGCGGCGTGCAGCGCGGGTCGATGCAGCTGGAGAAACTGTATTTGAGATCTACAGGGCCTGCGATGTCCTCAATCCGTTCATACATCGCATATTCGGCATCGGGAGATAACTGATCGTCAAAGCCAAACACAAACCCATCATCAGTGACATCCCACAGCCATACGTTCCCGCCGCCAGGATGATCGAGCGTATCGAAGCCCGGGCCAGCGTCGATGAATGGGATGGCATACTTGTTGTTAAGCATGACAAAGCGGTCGTCGCCAGCGCCGCTCTCAAGTCGCGTGCTCCGAACATCTGTTTCGGTGGCCACCGAGATCGTGTCGTTACCGCCGCCTGTATTCAAAGTAAATGTATTGGCAGGTTCGTTAACGAGGACCTCGTCGGCATCGTCTCCGAGTTGCAGCGTAAATTGCGAGAAAAAGAAACCTCGCTCGGTAATCTGGATGTTGTCATTGACGGAGATGTCGGTTCGGTTAACGACGACGTCGACGCTGGCACCGAAAAAGGCAATGGTGTCCGCTGCCTCCTGCGTGCCACGGATGATCATGCCCTTGGAAATGTCGATGTTGGAAAAGGTTTGACCGTTGATTTCAAAGTTGACTGTGTTGGCATCAATGATTTCGACGCCAATATTGTCGGCGTCGCCACTGGTCGTGAAATACTGGATGCCGGCGGCGTTCATGCCGACGACCGCTTCCAGTGCGGCAAAGGAGTTTTGCTGGCCAGGTGACACGCCGTTGACAAGGCTGATCGGCATGTCCAGTCGCTGAAACTCGTAGTATTTGTTAGCGTTTTTTTGAGTGGTCGTGCGATCGCCGTTGCTGTCGGTTCCTGCCGCCGACATGACGTCGGTTATCGTGGCGGTAACGGAGTTTTCGGTGGTGGCCAGACCGAAAGAAATGCCGGCCTGTCGGGCGATATTGGCTCCAATTGACTCACGCACACCAAAGACATTGAATTCCAGTTCTGCGGTGAACACGAATGCGAGGTTGTCGTTGAGATTGCCGATGTCCTGGACCGCGGAACCAAAATCCCAGGGAACGGCGTCAGGCGTTATTCCGCCAACATAGATGTATGCATCGTTGGTTGGCGTCGATTGCAGCGAACTGTTGATATCGGCAAGACTGGTTGCCTGGGCATACTGCACGGAAATATCGAACGGCGCAAAGACACCATTGACTTCTTGCAGCAAGTCATCGACATAAGCCTGCACGGCTTGATCATCAAAGATCGGGCTAGATGCCCTCAGATCCTGGGAGAGCGTGGTCAACAAATAGTCGCTGCCAAAGATTTCCGGTCCGTTCAGGCTGGCACTGTCCGTGTCGTTGATCGGGAAGCCACCCTGCGGCTCAAAACCAAAACCAAAATCGACGTAGACGGTTGCGGCGAGCAGTCGACGCGCTTCCAATGATTCAAATCGAAGTGTCCCGCAGGAACCGGGGCTCTTGGTCCGGCCCAGGTATTTAACCATCGTTGTTCTCTTTCTCGGTCCGAAAGGACCTCATCACGTATTGTACTAGCCCAATTCGATGCCGTTATCGAACAGACCGTCGTTGTTAAACACCGAATTCAACAGGCTGCCGGGTATCTGGCCGTCAAACACTCGCACTTCGCCCGAACCTCCCGCATCACGTCGTGCGGCAAATACCTGATCAATGATGCCATCCAGATCGGTATCCAGTGCGGTTGTCGATATGCTGCGCGTTGCGGACTGATCAAATGCCTGAACCGTTTGCAACGGAGTCAAAATTGCATCGGTGTCATCCTTCGGCAAGGTTGCTCCATCAAACACGCGATACTGACCACTGAATGGATCGAGTGCGGATCCGGTGTTCGCACCTCCGAGGACAACGTCGGGCACCAGGTCGCCATTCACGTCACCGGCGGCAACTGTGAATCCGCCAAGATATCCCGGCACGTAACCCGAGAAACGATGCAATTGCTGAAGAACCAGGTTGGCTTGCGAGTGTATTACTACTTCGGGAGACCAGCCGGGTCCCGGTACGCTGATAATGTCGTCCAGTCCATCGAGATTCAGATCGGCGGCGTCGATCCGTACACCCACGCCGGGCGCCGCGGGGAACGGATTGTAGGCGTACACCAATTCATACTCTAGCGGCGCCAATTGCACAAAGGTTCGCACGTCGACAGTACCGTACAATGTCGAAGCAATAATCTCCCAGGTGGAATCGCCGGTCACATTGGCCACGGCAATATCGACTCCGCCCGTGAAGTTTTCGCTGAAGATAGGGCTATCGGCCGGGAAAGGTCGGAAGCTTTTCAGCAACGTCCCGTCCACACCATCATAAATTCTGGCCACCGCATATCGCCCGGCGCCGGGAGCCACGATGATGTCCTGGATTCCGTCACCGGTCAGGTCGGCCGTGTCCACTTGCACGCCACCGGTAAACCGGGCCGGGTACGGGTTGATGTCAAACAGGTGTTCAAGCGTCGACGAGTTGAACACGCGGACGAGCGACGACCCGCCGGGCTGCGAGCCGAGCGCCAGTCGATTGGACTGCACGACGTCCTCCATGCCTTCAAAGACCACAATCCGGTCGTCACCAGGCTGGTTGCCAAAGTACCAGGCTCCGTTGCCTTGCCCAGGCTGAACGATGTGGGTGCGATCGGCATCGAGTTCGCCGATGAGTGCCAATGCGTCGCCGTCGCCTGCCCCGGGATCGCCGCCTTCGATATGGAAAATGGTCTTGTCGGACGGGTCAACACGAAACGCATTGGAATCGCTGTTGGCAGCCAGCCGAACCAGCTCGGTTTCGCCGAATATGAAACGCGGTGCCGTGCGCGACCGCGACTGACTTTCAGGCGTTACGTCCTCCAGTCCGGATTCGGACAGGTCATAAGTGAACTGCCCGGAGCTGGCAGCGTCATTGATATAGGCGAAGTCGTCTCCGATACCGCCATACAGTTCAAACGTAGTCTTCTGGTTACCAAAGACGTAACCAAGGTTGCCGGAATTTTCCTGCGATGTCGATCCAATGGTGAATCCATCATCACCACCGTTTGCGAACATGCGAATCTGGCCGCCAACATCAGGCCCCGCGAATCCCTGATCCAGCTCCGTTGGGAAGACGAAATAGTCGGACTGGTCGCTGCCATGAATGGTAATGGTGGCCCAGACGGGTCCGTCGACGGTCACTGTGGCCTGCGTCAGCCCGTTGTACTTGCCATACAGTGCTTCGGGATCAGGTGTGTGCACGATTACGCCGCCCGCGCCTGTCAGCTTGCTCGCCAGCAAATGATTGGTTTCGACGGTGATGTCGTGAACGATCTGTTCGGTGTTTCCGTTGACCCAGTCCATATCCGATGCCAACTGGACATACTCGGCCTCGAGCGAGATTTCTCTCCCGGTGGCCAACACGTAGATGTTGTTGCTCCACAAGTGGGCTGCGCGGTTGACCGTCAGCGTTTGATCAAAGAGTGGTGCGTTGATCGTGGACACGTCACCATCAACTGTGGCATCCAGCTGTTTGAACAAGATCGGAGGTGTGGTGAAGTCGCAGTCATCGGGATCGATGACTTCACAATTCCAAAATCCCTCGCGGATCGCGACGCCGAACAAATCCGTCCCGGTAACGGTTTCGAATTCCCGCATCCGGGGATTCTGGAATTCAAAATCATCTTTGAAACCGAACGTAAAGCCGTCGTCGTCGACGTCCCACAAGAAGACATCCTCAGGACCGTCCAGATTGGATAGCTCATGTGACAGGGTGTCATTACCGGGCCCTGCCCAGAAGTTCGCGCGGTTTCCCGAATCCTTCATCAGGAACAAATCGTCACCGTCGCCGGTGCTAATTGACGTGGATCCGCCGTTATAGACGATCCGGTCATCGCCGCCGTTGGTCGTCAACCGATTCAGTCCTCCCGAGCCATCGAGTTCAACTTCGTCGGCAAAGTCACCTGTGATCAGATAGGTAACCACCGGCACGGTACGCAGGAAACTCACGTTTTGGTAGGACACCTTGCCGTTGATGGCGAGATTGGAGCCAAATGATTCGATGTCGAAGCCCTGACCATCCAGCGTCAAAGTATCACTGCTTTCCGGCGAATGCCCGGCGACTCGAATGATCAGGTCCTTGCCGAGATCCAGCCCGGCGATGGTGCGGCCGTTGATGGTAAAGCTGGTCAGCCTGTCATTGATCATTTCGATTTGAATGTCGTCGATGGTGCCGGTGGTGGTGACGACTTCTGCGTCGAGATCCGGGTTGCGACCGACCGCGTTGGCAAACGCGTCAAAGGTATTTTGCAGACCTGGCGACACACCGTTTTCGAGTATCAGTGGCAGGTCGTATCGCATGAAGCCAAACCGCTTGACAGTTGCCTCGGGCGTTAACCGATTGCCTTCCGCATCCGTACCGGGCAGCGAAGTCACATTGCCGTAGGCGGCAGACTCGGTCGCTTCGGTGGCGAGCACGCCATAGGTGAATGCTGCTTGCCGCGCAATGTTTGCTGCGACCTGATCGCGTGTGCGATGAATGTCTTCAAAATCCAGGTCCGCGGTAAATACGAATCCGAGGTTGTCCTGCAGGTTGCCCGGATCGATAACCGAACTGCCAAAGTCGACTTCGACGGCGTCCGGAATCGCGCCACCGACGTAGATGTAGGCGTCGTTAGTGGGTGTTAATCCCAGTGTCGCGGCAATGTCTTCGATGCTGGAAGCCTGCGCGTACTGAACCGAAACATCGAACGGCTCGAACAAGTAATACAATTCTGAAAAGACCAGGTCGACAAACTGCTGTACATCGTCATTGTCAAAATCGGGATCGCCCTGAAAGAACTGGTGCAGGTCCTGGCTGAGTGTCGTCAGGTGATAGTCCGATCCAAAGACCTCGGGACCGCCAACGCTCGCACTATCAGCATCATTAATATTGAAACCGTCGGGATTGAATCCAAAACCAAAATCGACGTACAGAGTGGTTGCAAGAAGCTGGCGTGGCTCAAGGGATTCGAGAATCAGATTGCAACTTGCGGTGCGGGGACACACAGGGCGTGAGTCAAGTCGCGGGGGGCGACCAACATGCTTCGTCATGGCGCTCTTTCGTTCCGGTCCCAAAAAAGCATGTTCGCAACGCTGGCGAACCGATATGTATCCAAATTAACGCAAAATTGCCGCGTATGGATCATTCCGAAGGTGGAATTCAACGAAATTTGCGCCAGGAATCGGCCAGTATGCTGGGGAAGCAATTCAACCGATCTTGTCGCGACCGATCACAGAGCGGATGGCGGCGGGCATGGTAACTGATCCGTCAGCTTGTTGATGATTTTCCAGAACCGCGATCAATGCGCGAGACAGGGCGAGAGCGGTGCCGTTGAGCGTATGTACAAAATGCGTACCTTTCTTGTCCTTGACCTTATAACGAACATTAAGACGGCGCGCCTGATAGTCGGTACAGTTTGAGGTGCTCGTTACCTCGCCCCACTCGCCGCCTTCACCGCGACCGGGCATCCACGCTTCCAGATCGAACTTGCGATACGCCGGTCCGCCAAGATCTCCCGTTGCCGTGTCGACGACACGGTAGGGAATTTCCAGCGCGTCGAACAATTCGCACTCCAGTTGCAATAGTTCTTCGTGCATCGCTTCGCTGCCTTCAGGCGTCGTGAACGCGAACATTTCAACTTTGGTGAACTGATGCACGCGATACAGTCCGCGAGACGCACGGCCGGCGGCGCCGGCTTCGGTTCGATAACAATGGCTAATGCCGCAAAGCCGAATCGGCAAGTCATTGAGCATTAGCGTTTCGTCCTTGTACAGGCCGCCCAGCGTGATTTCTGCTGTACCGACCAGCGACAGATCCATGTTTTCAATGCTGTAAACCTGCGTTTCGGGTCCCCGTGGCATGAAGCCAATGCCTTCCAGCACTGCATCGGTTGCCAGGTCGGGTGTAATAGTCGGCGTAAAGCCGCGTTCCATCAGGAACTCAACGGCAAATTTTTGCAACGCCAGGTCGAGCAGCACAATCTCGCCTTTAAGGAAATAGAATCCCGAGCCGGTCGTTCGGGCTCCGCCTTCGAAGTCGATCCAGTCGTGTTTTTGGCCGAGTTCGACGTGGTCAAGCACGGGAAAATCGAACTCACCCGGTTCGTGTTTGCCGCGTTTGAGTTCCAGATTCGATTTATCGTCGGCGCCGATGGGTGCATCGGCGTGTGCCATGTTGGGCAACGTGGCCTGCAGTTCCCGGATCTCGGCGTCCAGTTGATCGTGCTCGGTCTGGCCGGCGTCCTTTTCCCCGCGCAGCCGTTTGCCTTCCGCCTTTCGGGCTTCACGCTCCGCGTCGTCCTTTGCCTGGCCAATCGTTTTGGAAACTTCATTGGCACGCCGGTTCAGTTCCTCGACTTCGGCCAGTTTTTCACGGCGTTTGGTTTCCAGTTCCACCAACCGGTCGACTTGTTCGGGGACGCCTCGATTGGCGCAGTTTTGTTTGACAGCTTCTATGTTTTCGAGAATAAATTTTCGGTCGAGCATAATCCGTTACTTGTTCAAGTTTCAAATGTTACGGGAGGGCGAGACTCGGTCCGAGCCGTCAGGTTTTGCGGCTTGGACGGAGCCTCGCC
>JBPCVB010000849.1:0-3916 GCA_051010855.1 Pirellulaceae bacterium
ACCGCCCTCGTCGACTTCTTCCAGCAACACATAAAAGTCCCCGTCGCTGGCGGTACTTTCCACATACAACGTGGCCACCGGATGTCCGGTCACATTGACATCGGCCGGCAAGGGCTCGGTGGTATAGGTCAGGCAGCGTTTGTCGTTGTCGGACCTGTCTCCATAATTCATGACTCCCGCGCCCACGGCGTTGTCCCAGCGAGAAGCGGATCCAGACGTGGTTTCCAGATCGATGGCGTATTGATCGCTGCTTTCGCCTGAGGCCTGCGGCTTGTCGAGGTACTCTGCGAGCACCAAAGTGCCGTCGTTGACCGATTCGATACTGCCGGAAGGCCCGGCGGCAAACCTCATATTGAGCATTTTGGTGTTCTCCAGGGGCCATTGGCCGGCGCTGTTCCATTCGGCTTCGCCGGGATCGTCCAGAGTGGAGATGTTGATCGGCGGCTGGTCCATGACGCCGTTGTCGATGCCCTTGAGCCAGAAATCGAACCAGCGGTGTTGCTCGGCACTACGCAAACGAATCCGCTGCATCATGATTCGCGGATCCGGCGTTCCCGAATGCGGCCACGAACCAATGGCCAGTTTCTGTGGCCCCTGATAGTTCGCGTACCAGATCAACGAGTCGGTGACAAACACATCGTCCCAACCGCACCAGTGGTAGGCGGGCACCTTCGCTTCGTTGATCTGTTCCAGCCAGGGTGCCGGATTGTGAGTATGGTACGAGTAACCGTCTGACATGGAATCGCGGAAGCGGGCATTGCGGTAGTTCACGGCGACTTCCCAGTTCTCTTCGTGTTCTGCGACCGCCTGCTCCAGCATCTTGCCGTCCTTGTCGGTATCGACCTGCGGCGCGAGCAATTCGTTGTCGAGTTGTTCGGTCAGTTCATCCCAGTGCCGGATCATGTCTTCTCGATACACGCCGCCGGGATAAATTACGTCGTACAAATCGAATCCAGCAACATTGGGAAAGATTGCCTTGAGCGCCGGTGGTGCCTGACTGGCCGCCATATACTGGGTCATGCCCAGATAGGAAGCTCCATGCATCCCCACGTTCCCGTCACACCACGGCTGATCGGCCAGCCACTGGATGATCTCGAAAGCGTCACGGGTTTCTTCCGGTGAAAACAGACCGGTGTATTTGCCGTAGGATGCCCCGCTGCCGCGCACGCCCACGGCGGCAACCACATAGCCGTGTTTCACCAGCCGCTGCAAATCCGGATTGGCGTCGACCATCGAGTTGATGTCACCCTGCATGCCGAATCGCGATGCCAGCGCTTGTGGACCGCGATGATAACGGGAGTGAGTCCACACGACGGGAAGCTGTTCATCGACCGGGACTCCATCAACAGTCGGACGCACTACATCGATGGCCAGTTTGACTCCGTCCCGCATCTCGATGTATTGCGAGTTGCAAACCCACTCGTCGAAACGGGCATCGGAGTAACCCGAGTACTCGCCAAAGCGGGAGACTTTTTCCTTGTCCTCGTCTGTGGCGCTGTCCGTGGTCGCTTGCTGGGCCTGGCAAACGCTTGCAACCAGCATCGTGCAGGTGGCAGCCAGCATGAAAGTAAACGCGTCGTTCCAAAGTGACTTGCCGTCAACGAATCGCCTGGTCATTCCTGTATCTCCCTTGTCATGGACGCGTAAATGGGTGCCGAAGGTACTACCCTGCCCTCCCCCTCGTCCCTTCCTGAGGGAACTATCGGGAGTGAACGATTTGCGGATGTTTTTACTCGATCCAGGTCCGCCGAGTTTCAAGTTTACCATTGCACGACTGCCGGGTCGCCTGTCGCCCGCGGGACCGGTTGACGAATGTTGGACTCTCAACATAAATTTCGAGCCGTACATAGACGGACAAAACTTCATTCATTCAGCGACTTCCGGAAGTGAATAATGGATTTCAAAAAGATATTTGAAAACAACCAACGCTGGGTCGACGAGAAACTCAGTGGCGACAAGGACTACTTTAAGAATCTCGCCAAAGGCCAGAACCCTGACATCTTGTACATCGGCTGTTCCGACAGTCGCGTGACAGCCGAAGACATGATCGGTGCCCAGCCCGGCGAGTTGTTTGTGCATCGCAACATCGCCAATGTCGTATCCAATACCGACATCAGTGCCATGGCGGTGATCAAATACGCCGTCACCCATCTGCAGGTCACGGACATCATCGTGTGTGGCCACTACGGGTGCGGCGGGGTCAAGGCCGCCATGGTTGCCGAAGACCTTGGAATCCTGAATCCGTGGCTGCGAAACATTCGCGATGTGTATCGATTGCACCACGACGAACTGGATACGATCGCCGATCTCGACGCGCGTTACAGGCGGCTAATTGAACTGAACGTGCTGGAACAAAGTGTAAACGTGCTGACGACGCCGGGGGTACAGGAAGCGTTTCGGTCTGGCAGCCTGGCCATGCACGGCTGGGTGTTTGATATGGAGACTGGTCATATCATTGATTTGAAATTCGACTACGCGAAGATTCTGGACGAGATCAAGGAGATTTATCGGCTGAGTTAGATAGAAGGGAATATCGAACATCGAACAAGGAAGTTCGAAGTAAGACGATTGGGATCCCGTAGTCCAGAGTGAGAAAGAAGATTGCAAATTGAAAAATGCAAATTGCAAATTGCAAATTGGTCAGGGTGGACTAAGAATCACGAAGGCACGAAGACACAAAGAGCATTTGGACTAATTCCTTGTGACCCGGTGTCTTTGTGGTTCAGAACCCGTGGCTCTAATCTTGGCGGGTGAGGTCGACTGTAACGCAGAGTTTGAAAGGCTGATCGCCACTGGCGAGGTGCAACTGAGTTTGCATTCCGCCGCCCTCATGCAACGATATGACCTCCTTGGCACGCAGTCCCGGCGGTCCGTTTTCAACGGACTCCGATTCAAACTCGATGGATTTGCCGTCGTCCGACATTGTGCCGGCGTACTGATTGACAAAGCCTTCGGAGAAAAAGGCGCGATAGACGAACTGCTGCCGTGCCTGATCGAAACTAATAAAGCCGACATCCCCGTGCGGATCGTCGCCTTCGATGGTTTTTGAGGAAACGCGGATGAAGTTCTCACCCATCACGAATTTCCATTCGACTTCCATATTCGCGTCACCGCCCATTCCAGTTCGCTGACCTTCCCAGACGCCAATCATCGGTCGCAGGGGCGCCCAGTGGTCTGGAGAAGTAGCCGGGTCCTGCGCGTATACCCGATCACAGGATGCGACGGTCAGTAACATCAGCAGGCCCGCCGTCGCGAACCTGGCTAAAAACTCAAATCGGCTTGTCATGATCGGCTCCCCACGCGTCAGTTGTCGTGTCGTCCGACCGTCATTTTTATCGATGGAACGGAGCCTGGCAAATGTAATGGAATTTGTGGAGCTAATTCGCAGCCCGTGCGTGGTTCAATCTGTCGCCCGACGTACAAGACCGGACCGGTCGCTCGCGTGTGAGCCTGGGACAGGCTCACCAACGTAGGTCCGTCTGTCCCAGACGGACAACGTAGATGGCTATCGCATGCGAATGAGTTCGGGAAGTGGCTTACCGAACAACAGAATCCTAAACCGGAATGTCCACAAACAAACCGGTGGGCCCAAACTGGGACTTCAACTGCTGTTCGGCTTCCTCGACAATCGCCTGCATGCTTGCGACCAGGCCAGGTGATTGGTCCTTGCCAAATAAGAGAGCTTCAAATCGGCTGGCTCCCGATTGTGTTTTGAGACTCGTCGACAACTTGCTTTGATCGGACTCCGAGAATCGGAAGACGTCGCCCGCCGGACGATTAAAGTCAAACCCGACCCCAAAGTTCGTTTTTAGGACAGCTGACGTTCCGGTGGAAGTCGAACCAGACTGGCTGGAACCAAAAGCGCTTTCAACACTCGCCACCAGCGAGTTGCGGATACTGGCAAGGAATGGATCGT
>JBPCVB010000850.1:0-8696 GCA_051010855.1 Pirellulaceae bacterium
TGCCCGCAGCCAACTGCTCGCCGAATTCGCGGTGACGCTTCCAGCCGAAGAGCGCAAGCTGGCTGCCACGCTGGTCAAGCCAAACACCAACATGCTGGCGGCATCGCTGGCTCCTCTGTTGCCCAGAAACACCGCAAACCTGGTATTTGGACTCGGCGCGTTTGCCATGGGCTTTTCCACGATCATCATTTTGATGTTGATCAACGGATACGCGTTTGCTGAAGTCATGGGGCGATACGACAATCGGGCATTCCGCACACTGGGCGCGTTGGCAGCCGGTCTGGTCGGCTGCTGCTGGATCTGGTTTTGGCAAGGGCAATCAAAAACTTGGCTGATTATTGTCGCCTCAACGTTTGGCGCGATTTTGTTGCCGATCGCCTACTTCGCCTTCTTTCTGCTAATGAATAACCGGCGACTGCTGGGCGATGAAAAACCAACTGGGCTGCGCATGAGCATCTGGAATGTCCTGCTATTGATCGGCGTGGCCGGCGCGGTCGCCCAGGCTTATGCCGCCACGACGTTACAAATTCGCAATCCGGAGACGGGCAGCCTGGTCATCGGGGCGGTGGCGACATTCCTGGTGCTGGCCATCGTGGGTTTTTCCGCCCGCACGTTCCGCAATCAACGTGTTGAGGCTCCCCGTGAATAGCGAATTGCAGCAGGCGATGGAGCTGATGCAATCGGGCCAATGGGAAGCCGCTCACGAAATCGTGCAAACACGCAACGATGAACTGGCTTGCTGGATGCACGCATGGCTGCATCGGCAGGAAGGCGACATTGGCAATGCCACGTATTGGTACCGTCGAGCCGGCCGACTTTTGCCCGATTCCAGTCTTGAAGAGGAACTGGAACTGATTGGCCAATCACTCAGCTAACATATCTCTGGTTCAGCAGCCCGTCGCGCGACTAACGTTTTGGATACAGCCGCACACCAGCGAAAACGTAGTGCGAATTAACACCGTTCGTCTGACCAAGCGGTACGCCGGAAGTGATATTGTCGAGCCCGACATTTGTCGTGCCGTGATATTTGTACTCTCCAAACAACTCGACGGTTCGCGCCAAAGGCACGTTCACGCCGCCAATAAATTGATAGGCAAACGACGTGGAGTCGATTCGGTAATCGTTGATGGCGGGTACGGGTGCCGGGACCTGGCTGCTGAAATCAACCGCGAAGTCGCCGTTGACATGGGCCAGTCCGATACCGCCACCGAAATAGATGTTTCCACATTTGATTCTCTGGATGGAGAAATCAAAAACAGCATTGAACATTGCAGAGTAACTGCGCAACTTGCCGGCAGCGGGAAAAATAGTCGTCGATGTCTGGGTGTCTTCAAGAATGGTGGTCGCATCGTTGAGATTGACTTGCTGGAAACGCACCGTCCGCGTAGTCACGGTGTCGTTGACAACCCAGCTTTCCGCTTCACCCTCGCGGTATCCGAATTCGGTCTCCAGACGTAACGCGGGATGCAAGCGATAACCAATCGCCCCGCCGATCGCCGGGCCATCATGAAATTTCAACCCCTGGGTCCGCCGGAATTCCTGATCTACGCGTTCTGCCAAAAAGTCGTCAAAGTCCGGAGGTGTGCCCGGGTTCAGAATGTTTACCGATCCCAAAGTCACAAATGTATCCGTGCGGTTGACACCCTGAAATTGCCCATAGCCCACGTAGCCGTTGACATAAGGTTTGCGGCAACAGGGATCGCAGATCGGATAGTCAAGCAGATGAGGTGTGCAGCAACCGTAAAACGGATGATCCCAGTCGCTGTTATTGTAACGTCCATCGTAGGGCGAAGATGGTAGTCTTTGGGGGTAACTCGTTCCACATGGCCCGACGACTTCCAGCCCACATCGGCACTTTCCGATGCATTTACATTTGTCGTGATAGCCGCCCCGGCCAAAAACGCCCGAATTTGCACCGCAATCACCACAGCAGTCACCTGAACCGCAAGCGCACTGACCGACGACATTCTGATAAGCACTCTGACCGCCGCTGCAATGGCTGCAACTGCATTGTGCAAATGCCATGGAAGTGGTCGCCACGAATATGATCAGGCCAAGCAGGAATTTAGAGAGCACGAGTCGAGCCTCCGAATGGATACGATCGCTTCATCCGAACGAAGCGGTATTGCTGGAGTTTTCGGCACAACCGGCCAATCGGCTGCAACAAGCAAAACGCAGGCTGTTTTTCTTGCCACGCTTCTCTTTCAGCAACAAACCTCAACCGTCGTCCGGATTGGGGGCTGATTCCCGGCTGGGAACACCTTGCCGCATGGTCAAACTTTGCCGGTTAGTCGAGGCCTGCCACACAGCCAGTCTCAACTGATCAGGCAGGATCTGCACGTGCCGATTCGCACTCCAAAGTGCAACCATGAAATGACAGCATTCCCGGGAAACCGTTTTCTTTCGAGAATAGAGCGGTTTTGCCGGGCTGAAAGTCTATAGAGGCGAATGGGGCAACTCGCTATACTCCCGCCGCCTTAAGCATGGAGCAATGTTGATGGCTTTCATTTGGAAGTCTCCAAAATCCGATCAGCCGGAGCCCGTCCGGTTCGCGATCCCCAAAAATATCCACTTCCTGTGGGGATTTTTGGGAGACGACGGTCCTTTGCACCCGCGGGAACACCGCAATCATGAATCATGGCAAGACCTGAACCCCCAATGGGATTGCCGAATTCACTCGCCCAGCTCCATCGACTCATTATTGCAACCTGGTCCGCATACGGATCTCTACCGGGATTTACCTGCGGCCATTCAACGTTGTGATGTTGCTCGCCCGTTGCTGCTGAACCAGTTTGGCGGAATCTACAGTGACCTGGATGTCGATCCGTTTCGAGACATGGACTGGCTCTGCGGTCTGTTCCCCAAAGCCCGTGTTCTGCTGATTGAAGAAGTCACATTGTCCCGCGCCAGCTCGGTGCGTCGCGGCAACCGGTTTCCGATTCGGCAGGGGCGTCCGGAGTTGCGACTGCGAGTAGCCAATTTCTGGATGGCGTCGGTGCCCGGTCATCCGTTTTGGCAGGACGTTTTGGACCTGATCCATAAACGTCGCGAACTGGAAATTCGCAACGATTACGATGTGATCTATACGACGGGACCGGATATCATCAGCGAAGTCTATCACCAGACGTGGGAAAAGTATGACGACGTGGCCCTGGTACCGCGTCGTACAGCACGCCGGTTCTTTCGGCATCGCACGCACGGCAGCTGGCGTATGGAAGGCAAAAACCAGCGATGGGCAGCTTGACGCCCGCGATTCGTGCCACCTTGCCTTTCGCGACGACCTGCGATGAAATGACTTCATGAATGAATTGAAGCCTCCCGGCGCCGGATTACCGCCGTTTGAGCTGGCGTGGTTGAACGGAATGTTTCGCGTCGGCCGCACGCTGCTGACTGATCGCCGCGCCATGAGCATGTTTCTGACAGAAGCACACACGATTGTCGACCTGATCGAGCAAACGGATATCGACTTTGCCTCGCAGCAGGTGCTGGTGCCGCGTTACCAGGGAATGGAGGATTCCAGCCGCAACTGGTCACTACTCATGGTGCTGGACCATCTTTGTCGGGTCGACCGCGAAATTCTCCGCACCATAGACGTTTTGCGAGATGGCATTGTGCCGCGGGGCGAAATTGACATCGCCGATTACAAGCCCGACCAGGACGCCGGCGCCGAAGTCATCGATAATTTCCTGATGCTGGTGAACGAGTATGAAACGCGTATTACGCAACTCATGCCGTTACGAACCATGGCCAGGTTTCCGCACCCATGGTTTGGTTTGCTGGATGCCCATGGCTGGCATTGCCTGGCCGCAATTCACCACCGCATTCACCGGCGACAGGCCCGCAAGATTGCCGCCTTGCAGGGCATGACGTAGTGGCTACTCGTCCGATCCTGAGTCCGGACAGGTCATGTTGGTATCGTCCCGGTTGGCCCATTCTCCCAGCGAATGTTCGTACACCTGTACGTTGGTATGACCAAGCAACTCATGCAGCACAAACCACGGCATCGTGGCGTGCAGCCCCTCATTGCAGTACGTGACCACTTCGGTTTCATCGCCGACTCCGTTGTCCGCGTACAATTCACGCAATTCATCCGGCGACTTGAACGTCCCATCCTCGTTGAAATTCCATGTCCACGGAACATTGATAGCCGAAGCGATATGACCACGTCGCTGGTGTGCCTTGCCGGTGTGAAAAACCTTGCCAGGGTCCGCGCCGGTGTATTGCCCGGCAGGTCGTCCGTCCATGATCAGGTGAGTGCCTTGTTCGACTGATTCCCGTACCGCCTGAAACGAAGTTAGGTATTCGGTGCGGATCTCTCCGACTTCATAGCCCGATAGACTGCGCAGCGGCGGATCTTCGGCGGAAACATCGTATCCCGCCGCTGTCCATGCTCCGGTCCCGCCGTTTAGGACATGCACCCGGTCATGGCCAAAGTAGCGTAGCGTCAGGTACATGCGGACCGAGGCCCGGCTGTCCAAACTGTCCGTGAGCACAAAGACGGTTTCCGGTGTGGCACCAAGTCGACTCATCAAATACCCAAACTGGTCGGCGGTTGGCATCAGGTACATCTCGGGTCGATTCGAATCGATGATGTCCTTGCGCCAATCCACAAAGACGGCGCCCGGAATATGACCCTCGTTGTAGTTCTTTTCGCGATGGGCCAGGTCGACCACCAGCAAATCCTCATTGCCAAGGTTATCGGCCAGCCAGTCCGCACTGACCAGCACATCGGTGCGTTCCTGGGCACCGACACTTTGCCAGGCAACCAGCGATAACGAAAGTCCACACAAAAGACGTGCCGGAAAGCTATTTAGTAGTTGGTTCATGTTCAGCAAGCGTCCTTTTTGGTTACGAATTTGAATCATCTATCGCCGCAGGCCTTCGCTGCGACGATAGTTGGCTTTGGTTTCCTCCGGATTGGATTCGCTGGCGATCAGCGACCATGTTTGCGCCACCCCAGCCAGTTCCTCTACCGAATTTGCGTCCTCAATCATTACGCGACGTATCGCTTCGTCCAATGCCGCCAGGTAACGGCTTGCGTCAGGAATGCGTAACGAATTGAGCCGCAGGCGACTCTCGTTGGCTTCGGTCAGCACGTTGGCAAACTGGCGAGCTTGCTCGGCACTAAACGAGGAACCAAGCCATTTGGCCGGATTACCCAAATGACTTTTGCGGGACAACCCGGCGTGACGAGATTCGACCGAGACAATAGTACTGATTTGTTTTTCCGTGACCCATGTCAGGAAATCCATGCTGTTACGCAATTGACTGGAATTTGCCGAAGTACTGGCCAGCATTCCACTGGAACCAACCAGCGGGACAATTGGCGAATCATCCTTTCTGCGTTCGATCCAGCGTTCCTGGGGTTGGTCGTAAACACCCGACCAGAAAGGAACAGGGACAATGGTAGTTGGCGGTAGCGATTCCGAATCAACATTATCCAGCCACCGCGCGTTCAGCGGTACCACCGCGATGGCAATCTTCCCTGACGCATAGTCCAAGAGAATCTCTTCCGGATCCTGGGGGACTGCTGAGTCAATCACATCGGTGTCCCAGCCCTGCAGGGAACGCAGGAATGGTTCCGTGTCGATCAACGGTTGCATGCTGCCAACATCAAAGAAGCTGGAATACCGGCCGGGCAATCGAATCCCCGAAGCCGCCCGCACGAACAAAACAGCGCTCGCCCAATGATCCTTGAGCGGAACAGCGATCCGTTGCGGCAAATCCGATCCAGTTTGCCGGGCAAGTTGCGCGGCCAGATCGGAGAATTCCTTCCATGTCGCAGGAATATCCAGTTTGTGTTCTTCCAGTACATCGGTGCGGCACAACATCACCCAATGCGACTGGCCCAGCGAAACAGCCACTTCCTGGCCACCCCAGCCAATCGTATTCTCGCGATCCGACCTGAGGATTGAGCGGCGATCGGAGTCCTCACGCGGCATGTTGTCATCGGTAATCGGTGTCAGCAGATCGCGTGACGCGAGTTCACCCAAACGCCACATCGGGTAAATCAGGATGTCGTTGTCGGAGGCAACGGCAAAGTCACCGTCGGCAAACTCCTGCCACGAGAGCTCCGTCAACTGGATTTCACCGTTTCGTCGCGCTCCGAATTGACGCTGAATTACCGGACCAAGTACAGCGTCATCGATGACGGCAACCTTCAAAGTGATTTGCCGCGGTGCTACCGCAGTGCCGTCAGTCGCCGAGTCCTCGGGGCTGGCCGTGCCGCAGCCATTGCAGGTACAGAGCATCAGAATCAAAACTGCCAATCGGCAGCGACCTGCAAGATTCATGTTGGCGAATTCCAGCGAAAATGTCGTTAGCTACGAATAGTCTTGTCCGCCGGATGATCTCCCACAAGGTCCCAGGCACCGCGTGCATCTTTTTCGCGTTTGCCCGGGCCGGGATCGTCGTCCCCCGTAGCCACTGGCGTTACACTGCCAAAAAACTCAATGGTTGGGCGGCGCCCCTGAAAAGAATACCAGTCGTTGATGAGCCGCACAGTTTCATTTTGCCCCGGCGTCCTGACCCGATCGCCCTTCTGCAAAACAACCTCATGCGCGCCCGTCCAGCCGAACCAGTTGTAGGCTGCCGTATGACACGGTATCCAGTGCGGAACACCATCGTGATCCAGCAAACAAAATTCGGCCCAGCTGTGATTGGGCACCCAAACCAGTCTCGCGGGAATACCGGCGGCCCGGCACAAGGCAATGAAAACTCCCGCGCGTTCTTCGCAATCTCCAACTCCGTTTTCAATGGCGGCGCGAACACTGGTATAGGCACCAGGCATGCCACGAATGTTCTCCCACACCCACGTGTTAAATTTTTTGACAGTCTCCCATGGATGATCGTGTCGACTGGATATTGAATCCACGATCCGTTTCACCGCATTCAGATCGCTGCGAATGCCCGGACTGTTGCCAAGGGCGATGTCGGCAAGCGTTCGAGGTACCTCTTGTTCCGAGGGAAACTGGTCGGCTTCGTATCTCGGACAAACGCGATAAAGCTTCAAACGGTAGACGGCGGCCGCTTCGATCGTTTGACCCCGCTCGATGCCTGGCGCAGTCACCTGCAATTGACCGGCAGTTTCGGTCAGGTTAACGACCTGAGCATCGCATCCGTCCGTTTTGCGGATCTCGAATTGGGTGACTTCCTGTTCCGGAAAGGCAACCGGGGCTACGGTCGCGCCGGCCAGATTGCGTGCATTGCCAGCGCTCTTCCAGCGCACACCAACCGAAACATCGAACTCACGGCCGTCCAGATATCCTTGCTGTCCCTCGGGCGGTTCGTCCCAAATCCACACGCCATCGCGGATGACCGGTGTGATGCTGTGAGAAACCTGTGGTAATGAACAGGAAAAGCCGGATTGCCTGAAGGGCCCCAGAAAAGGAATGGACGCAGCGGCTGCCGAGCCCATGATCGCTGCTCGTCGCGATATCTTCATTTTTTGCTTCCTCACCGTCGCTGATCGTTCAAGCCACGCCGCTTTGGCGAATGGCCATAGACGCGATCGGATAGTTGCCCCAATCCTTTTTACTGGCAGACGGCCCAGTTCTCAAGTGAAAGCCGGCGATCAGGGTAGTGTTCATTACCAAATCCGTGCATCATTCTGTGTAATTCGTTGCGGAAGCCGCCAGACATCCGAACTTGCACGTCCAAAGGACATCTACGGACATATCTCCTCGTTCCAGAATCCATGAATCAGCCTGAAATTGACCTGAACCAGTTGCAAAAGACCGTGCGGGTTAACCGTCAGGTTATCAATCGCCTGAAAGAGCGTGTGTCGCTGCTGGAGGACGCGCTGGAACTGGTTTGCGGCGACGAGCAGATGCAATGGCTGTATCGCAACCGCCGGGAACGCATGGATGCGACCGTACCGATGTTTGCGCCGTCCCGAGCCGCTTTTCACCTGGCCCGCTACGAATTCGCTTGCCGATATGTTGAGCACAAGACTGTCGCAGACATTGCTTGCGGGACAGGATATGGCTCGCGCATGTTGATTGAAACTGGCAAGGCCCATAGCGTCACCGGTGTCGATGTCTGCGCCGAAACGATTGACTACGCGACAGACCGCCATCATTTGACCGGTTGCGAGTTCGTTTGCGCCGATGCCACCTCAACCGGGCTGTCACCGGATTCGCTGGACGTGGTCGTCTCGTTTGAAACCATTGAGCACGTCCAGGACGACGAAGCCCTTATCAACGAGTTCGCGCGGTTGCTCAAGGCTGATGGGCTGCTGATATGCTCAACACCCAACCAGTGGCCCCTGGACATCGCCCCCCATCATGTGCGCGAATACGATCGTGACTCGTTCAACAATTTGCTGAACCATCAATTCCAGGTGCTGCACCTGTACAACCAGAATTCCGGCAGCGACTTTCAGTACAACCATGACCAACCCGCGGGGATTACTCCGACCACCTACGAAAATCACGAGTTGGCCGAGTGTTTTCTGGCCGTTGCCCGGCTGCGTTAGAATCAGGACGATTCAACAGAACCACTGCGGGTCTTTTATTAACGCCATTGAGGCGCACCGTAGTACAGTTGACCTGCTGTCTTGCCTCGATGCACCGGATACTGCCATAAATGGTCGGTCGCATACATGGTATAGATTTCCCGTGGCTGAGACACTGTAAGGCGGTTCGCAAAGTTGTTTGGGTCAGGAAAGTTGGTGTTGGTAATTGAAATCGTCGAAC
>JBPCVB010000851.1:0-7692 GCA_051010855.1 Pirellulaceae bacterium
AGCCTGATTGGGACTTTCACGAGCGTCATACATCTCTCTGGCCGCTTCCGCATCCGGAAATTCCGAAACGGCGTATCGGGTGAGTTCGATCTGGACAAGTGGATTGGCCGGATCGTATTCATGGGCCTTGCGGACCAATTCCATGAAACGGGCGCGCACGTCTTCGGATTCCTGGATTTGTGGCAGCAGCGATCTGGCATCGGTCATTAAAACCCGAGACAGCGACGACTCCAGTGCTTTGCGAAAACGTGGATCCTCGGACGAATCGAGGGGCTTTTGTAGCAACTCCTCCGCTTGTTCATATTCGCCCAGCAAAACGTGGCAATCAGCCATTGACATCAGGATTTGAAGTTCAGTGCGCAGGTCTGGCTCATCCTTGCCAGTTACTTCGTCCAGGTTGGTGCGATACCGGCTCAGGGCTTGGCGCAGGATTTCGTCAGCCTCGGTTTCCCGTTCCGTTTTCCTCAACAATCTGTCAAGAAAGGTGTAGTAGCCAGGTTCTACTTCAAAGAGCTCGCGAAACAATGTTACCGCTTGTTCCTCTTTCCCTGTCGCGACAAAAATCTGGGCCAGCAGATTTTTTGCGGTCTGGTTTTCGGCATCTTCGGCCAGTATTTCGTTCAGCTTGTTGACCACAATTTCGTTGCGAACCTCGGGAGGCAAATTGGTTGACCTCATCAACGCTCGCACGGCATTGATTTTTTCCTCAGCTGTCTCCTGACACTGAGCTGATTGGGAAAAAACCAGCAGCACTGCTGCAACAGGCAACATCCTGACAATGATCGACTGTTTCATTTCCCTACTAATGCAAACAAGACACAAGAATCGCAAAAACATGTGATGACGCTGACCAGGGCAGCGATCAATTCATTTTGCGCCAAAACCGTCTGTTTGCAAACATTCGCCAGTCGGAATGTCGAAATGTCGAAATCTGGCAAGCGGCCATATCGTCCTGCCCGGCCTATGCCGCGGCCGGCAAATTTCGCGGGTTTGGCAATTCCAGTGGAGTAGAGACATTGGCGAGTTCGCGATACAGCTCCACGTAACTGCGAGCCTGCAAATCGGCTGTAAACTCCTGTTCAATCATCTGTCGTCCAGCGCGTCCGAGCTGTTGCGACCAGGCAGGATCTTTCAGCAAACGCAGAATGCAATCTGCCATTTCGCCGTCATCGCCCATGGCGGCCAACAGTCCGGTTTGTTTGTGTCTCACGTATTCCGGAATTCCGCCAGCTCGAAATCCGACAACCGGAGTCTCACAGGCCATCGATTCAAGCCCGGTTTGTGGCTGGTTGTCTTCGCGAGACGGCAGCACAAACACATCGGCCGCGGAGTAAATCAGACGATGCTGTCGCGGCGAGTCAACAAACCCGAATTCGTGAAACCGGGGAAGTCCAGTGCGGTCCTTTGGCAAATTGCCACGACCGAAAACCAGACACTGCACATCCGTTTTCTGTTGCACATTGCGCAGGGCGTCCAGCAAGTGATGAAATCCCTTGCGGTGGTTTTCAATGTCATCGGCTCCAAAGGCCACCACCGGAACGTCTTCGGGCAAACCCAGCTCGGCGCGGGCCGTCCGTTGGTCGACCGGCCGGAACAAGTGCTCGTCCAGCCCCAGTCGAATCACTGAAAACCAGGTTTGATCGGGAAAGATGGCGCTGTGCTGGGCCAGATCGGACAGCCATTTGTTTGGCGTCACGACGTGAATTTGTTTCCGACGCAATGCGTGTTGCTTGGCGCGAAATCCGTGGTACGACGCGTCACGTGCTTGCGGATCATGCAATTGCGGGCAATTACCACAACCTACGGTGAAGCGGCTGCAGCCACTGCTGTAATGACATCCGCCGGTCAGCGGATTCATGTCGTGCAATGACCAGACGATGGGTGTTGAATCCGGGATGGACCGAAAAAAGCTCGGGTAATCAATGAAGAAAGCCATCCAGTGCAAATGGATGATGTCACTGCCCAGCTCGGCAAGCTCGAGTGCAGACTTTTCCAGTGTCCAGGGAATCGAATACAGCTCGTACTCTTCGGGCCGGTTGGCGACATGCCTGTCGTACTGTTCGCAGATCATGCGACGACGACGCTTTTCCAGTTTGCGACTGATGGGCTTGAGAATCGGAAGCGAGTTGTCTTCCCGCTCCAGATTCAGCTGGCGAAAGGAAGCGTCGAGTTGCTGATCCGATTCGTCTTTCCAGTAGTTGAAACGGCTGCACACGCCCCGCTCGACAAGTCTTTCGTGCAATCGTCGGGCGGCCGTTCCGGCACCGCCGTGCGGAAAGGTGCTGAGATGGTCAATGATCACGGGTCTGGTCCCTGCGGAAAGGGTCGGGGTCAGGCCGCGCGTCGTGTGTTGTCACGGCGCTTGGCCAGCAACATGTTTTCGTACATCGCTTGTTGTCCGCGTCGCACTGCCCAGACCCGCATCCGTCGTCGGGTCGTTTCCCACGAGTCCATCAAGGGCTGCAGAAAGGCGTTGCGACGCTCCCAATCAGTCACCGGTGCAATGCAATCGTCAATGAACTTGTCCTTGTCCTGCATGAAACCGTGCAGCAAGACCTTGTCCGGATCCAGTACATCGCGTCGCGCACGTTCGTTGGTGGAAAAGTCAATCAATCCGGTGGCCTTCACACGCCCCAGCTTTTTGGCCAGCTTGTACACCACGACGTCGAAAACGCCTTCGCGGGCCTCCGACGGCATCCAACGCGAAAAGTGCTTGGCATAGCAGGCTCCGCCGTTGACGTGATCTTCCAGCAATAGCTTGCGGCGACGCAGCAACCGTTGCTTGTAAACTTCCGGTACATAGCAACCCATCAACAAGGGTGGCCCCGACGCATCCCATTCTTCATCCAGTCGGTCCAGCCAGTTCGGTTTGACAGGCACCATGTCTGATTCCAGCCACAGCCCGAATCCGCCGTCATCCTCACTATGTTGTTCGATGTAGTTCATCGCATCCCAGAACATGGCGGTCGGTCCTTGCGGATAACCAAACACCTGTGTGGGGCACTGAAAGGACTGTGTGGGTGCGACACGTTCACAAGCTTCACGCAATCGGTCACTGCACTCGATCCGCGGACTGGCAGCTAGCAGGAATTGCCATTCGCATTGTTGACGCGGAAACTCCGCCAATCGATTGACAATCTTCAAATAGCGGTCGACTTCCTCGTCGCAAAAATAGGGCAAAATAACAACATGAGACATGGCTTCGCGGGGGTCTGCGCTCAGGATCGATTCATCAATTCAAAACTTGGCGACTTGTAAAGTGATCGATAAGCCGGGTCAATCGCAATCGCCCGTTTGCTGTCACTTGCGATGCGGGTTGCGATTGCGATGACCCACGGGCGTTGCTAATATCCCGCACCATTTTTTTCGGCTTTCAGGAGCAGCTGCGTTGGCCACCTTATTCATTGTCGATCAATCATTGACCGATACGGGTGGTCACCATTTCGATTACACCCATCTGGTTGCCCAGGCCGCGCGCGAGCAGGGCATGACAACCGTGATTGGAGCCAATCGCAAGATCCGGCCAGCTGCCGCCGAGCGGCTGAGTGAACTGGGTGAGTTTGCCAACCCGTTTCGCGAAACGACGTACACGGCGCTCAGTCACCTGTCGGGATTGCGAATTCTCTCTGACAGAAGCCCCGACGAGCGCCTGCCGTCGCCTGAGAACGGCCGCCTCGCAAACTGGGTCGCTCGCCGCGCGCAAATGAACCGAATCCGCACGCGGGGTCGTTTGATTCGACAGTTCGCCGAGGACTGCGAAACATTCTTCGCTGGATTTTCATTCGACGACGACGATCACGTGCTGTTTACAACGATGTCGGAACTGGATTTCATGGGCCTGGCCGCCTACCTGTCCAACCATCCGCGGACGCTGCAGGCCTCCTGGCACGTGCAGTTTCATTTCAGCATTTTCTCAGGTCGGCCGGGTGAATTTGAACTTCAGTCGCGAACCGAAAACTCGGTGTTTAACTGTTTCCAGTCAGCATTGGCCCGCGTTCCCTATCATGCGATCAGAGCCTGGACGACCTCTGGTGAACTGGCTGAACAATACAACCGCATGCGGCTGATGACCTTCAACGAATTGGCATGGCCCTTGCATCCTGAACTCGCTGCTTGCCAATCGGATGAAATACCCCAGCGTGCCTTGCGCATGACAGTGGCCGGTGGAGTCCGTCGTGAAAAAGGACAGAAACAATACCTGGCCCAGTTGGTGGACAAGATCTGGGATTCCAAACTCGCGGCCGGAAAATTGGTTGCCGATGTTCAGTCCGGCAGCCCGAGAAATTTCTCCCGTAGCCAGCTTCTCAGTCCGAAGCGTGCACGTACGGTCAAGGATCGGCAGTTTCGCGAAGTGGTGCGAATCCATGAGCACCCACTACCACAATCCGAATACGTCAACCTGATCGGTGATAGTGACATCGGCCTGGTGTACTACGACAGCTATCGCTACTACGCCCGACGGGCCGGAATTCTCAGCGAATTTCTGGCGGCTGGAAAACCTGTCATCGTGCCGGCAGGTTGCTGGTTGTCACAACAGGTCAGTGAAGCCTGTGCCCGGCACATCGAACAGGTTATTGAGGACTCCGCAGCCCAATGCACGATGGCTATGACCGATCTGGGCTGGGACCAGCGCAATGTGCCGCACGCTGGAGGGATCATAACATTCGACAGCGATCGCAATCCGTTCGAGTGCACGCTGCACCGGGACGAAGTGCCGGTGGACAAGTGCCGAATCGCGGTCCTTCAGTTTGGCTGGCGCTGGCCCAGCGATACCGGCAGTTTTGTCAACATCACGCTCAATTGTTTTGACAATCGAGGCCAGCTCATCGGCAGCGACTGTCAAATCGTTACCATGCGACCACAAGGTGACGGAGAATCGATCGCCATGTTCCAGTTGCCAGCCGAGTTCGCGACCGCGGAACTCGTTCTCCGCAATGCCTATCTCGATTCGGCAATTAGTCTGGCTGATGTTCGCGTTACGTTTTTGGACCCGGGCGATCAGGGTCTGCCACCTCGTGGCGCGGTGGGCGTCGTGGCGGCGAATGAGGAATCTCTGGCCAGCGCCGTTGACGAAATGGTGACTCATTACGCACACTATCGAAAGACGGCGGTTGAATTCGCTCGTCGCTGGTCGGCCAATCACGATCCGCATTTGACGGTTGCGAACCTGGTCGGCCAATTCGAAACCGTTAGACGCGCTGCCTGAATTTCCAAGGCCCGAAATCATGAATGTTCTTGTCGTCGGGGGAGCGGGCTATATCGGGTCGCATATGGTCAAGCTGCTGGATCAGCACGGTCATGGGGTTGTGGTGCTTGACAACCTGACAACTGGTTTTGCGGATGCAGTCACCGCCGGCCAACTGGTCGTGGGCGACCTGATCGATCGGTCCTTGATCAGCAGCATACTGACCGATCACAACATTGACGCGGTGATGCACTTTGCCGCCAGTGCACTGGTGGGCGAGTCCGTAACGGATCCGGCCAGGTATTATCAAAACAATGTTGTGGCCGCGCTGAATTTGCTGGAAGCCATGCGCGAGTGCGATGTAAGGAAAATCGTCTTCTCCAGTACGTGTGCAACCTATGGTATTCCCGATGCGGTACCGATCACGGAAGCCGAGAAACAACTGCCGGTCAATCCGTACGGCTTTACCAAGCTCGTGATCGAAAATGCCTTGCGCGATTATGCGCGGGCTTACGATTTCGGCTACGCGGCGTTGCGATACTTCAATGCGGCAGGCGCTGCACCCGATGGTTCGATTGGTGAAGATCACGACCCGGAGACTCATCTAATCCCTCTGGTATTGCAGGTCGCCTTGGGTCAGAGACCACACATCTCCGTCTTTGGCACCGACTATCCAACACCTGACGGTACCTGCGTCCGCGATTACATACACGTCGACGACCTCGGCATGGCGCATCTGGCCGCCATGGAACGACTGGTACCAGGCAAGGGCATCGAAGTCAATTTGGGAACCGGAACAGGTCACAGTGTCCGACAAGTCATCGACGTTTGTCGTGAAGTGACCGGACATGCCATTCCGGAAGTGATGGGTGAGCGGCGAGCCGGTGATCCTCCCGAGTTGGTCGCCGACGCCAGCAAGGCACAATCGGTTCTCGACTGGGAGCCTGCCATGGCCGATCTCAAAACCATCGTGGAAACCGCATGGCGCTGGCACCAGTCGCATCCGCAAGGCTACGCTACCCAGGACGTTGCTCGTTGACGACTGCCCTGAACGCGGCTTGTTCTATTCGTTACAGCGAGATCAGGACTTCGCGGACGAATGCAGGACCGACCGACCATTCGGCCAGTTCCTGAACGATCGTTTCGTCGCCGTGCCCCTGAACTGTTTTGTAGATGAGTTGCCCTTCGTGGCAGGCAGGGCAATATTCGACACTGACGCTCAAACGCGTTGACTGTTTGCCAATTTCCTTTTTCTGAGCCTTGAATTCCTGCATGAGTTCGCAGAACGACGAAGTGTCGCCGGCCTCGGCCATGGCGGCTGTTTCTTCCATCAACTGCAATCCGCCGTTAAAGGCCTCATCAACATCGGCCTGTAGCGTCGTCTGGGCTTCGGCATCGTTCTTGTTGACCTTGCGCGGCTTGACACCGGCTGGAACAAGTCCGAGTTGTTTATTTTTGCGATATACCTGACATCGATCGCAATACGGTTGGGCCAGCAACAACAAGGACCCAAGCACTCCACCGGCAGCGAATCCGGCGAGCTGCAGGAACCGCAGGCCGTAACCCCAGACTCCGAGACGAGGTCCATTCTCAAGTTTGAAGTTTCGGGTTGTCACATCAAAGTACTCCCCGAACGACCTGGGAGGAATCAGCCCGGGCCGCACCGCCATGTACTCGACGAACTGGACCGCGAAATACGCCATCGCCTGCCACAGCAGAATAAGGACCAGCAACTTGCCGCCGATTTTCGCACCGGTCCACCACGATCCGAGTCCATAGCCGCTGCCAGCGATAACGCCGACGATCAACGCTCCCAGCGGAAAGATCACAAACACGTAGATGTTCAAGGGCCTGAATGCCGGTGAACTAAACAAGGAGATCACGAACAATGTCACGGCCGTGGTTAGCAGTCCAAAACCGAGGACCAGCAAACCAGCTCGTTTTTCGAGCGGACCTCGTTGCGCGAGTTCAACCTTTTCCCCTGACATTCCGTTCTGTCCCAGATGATTTCCGGTGGACCAGCAACCATCGTATCACGGCGGACCGGAACCGAAGAAACGGTGCTCGTAACGCTGCAGCAAATCGTCAAAGTCATCGATCAGCGAGACAACGTCGGCATTGGGCATCTTTTGCAGCTCCAGCATCCGCTGGATGCGGCGGTGAGTTGGCAGAACATGCCGGTCGGGGCGGTGCGGTGGCTCAATCACAACGACGTCGCCAGGTGTGCTGCCTTCGTAGCAGGTGATACTCGGTATGGCCATGATACGGTGCTGAAAAACGTGAAAACGCGGTTGTGCGGCGAACAAGGCCGCAGCATCGCGCAAGCACCGGACAACGTGCGATGGACTGGATACCAGAACCACCCGCTCAATTCCGTGTTCCAGAAAAATGGCCGCCGCGTTCTCGATTTCCTGAATCGTGTTCTGCGAGTCAATGTCCAGCACGATACGATTCAGCAACGAATGCCGGACGGCAGCAAATTCAGGCGTCTCAGCTGGCCCCAGCCC
>JBPCVB010000852.1:0-11557 GCA_051010855.1 Pirellulaceae bacterium
CTCCCTTGCTAATCATCCTCGACATGCCAACCGCATCATTGACGGTCCAGACAAAGACCTGTTTGCCAATACTGTGGGCTGACTGCACGAAGCTGAAGTCGACAAAGGAAGCGTTGATCGCCAGGAAATCAGCCTCGATGTCCTTCAGATTGCCGGCCGCGACCGACATCAACAAACCGACGCGCCAATCGGGCCGCAGCGATTTCATTTTCCTGACCGCATCCATTTTCAGCGACATGACCACGATCTCATTTTGCATGCCACACTCTTCCACGATATCGACAACCCGCTGTTCCAGCTGTTTGTCGTGGCCGTAGTACTTCAGTTCGATGTTAACCCCAATCTTTCCCTGGCATTCCTCCAGGACCTGCCGCAGCGTGGGCACGCGTTCATTACTGAACCTGGGGTCAAACCAGCTGCCGATGTCGATGTGCTGCAAGTCGTCCATCGTAGCTTCCCAGATCTTGAGCGGGTTGCGCGCCAGCTTCATAAAATCACTGTCGTGAAACACGACTACTTCGCCGTCTGCCGTTTCCTGGACATCGATTTCCACCCAATCGGCATCGTCGACGATGGCCTGACGCACTGCCGCCATCGTATTCTCCGGGGCCGCCGCCGAAGCACCACGATGGGCCATGATCTCGACCTGATCCTCGAAACGAATCGAGCCCACCATCGCGGCTCCCAACGCAATTGCGATTACCACCCCGATCACTCCGGCCACGATTACGCGTGTTCGTGTAATTCGCAGCAATGGCTGGTTACTATCCTGTTTGCCAATCGGCAGCTGGTCCGGCGCAAATTCGTCGCTTGCGCCAAGCTGGCGATAGAACGAGAAATTGAGCAGGGCAAACGTCGAATCGGTGAAGAGCGTGACGGCCAGATTGACCAGTGCCCAGACCAACAGGCTGACACCGGCTGCAACAACGAGCGTAGACAATGATCCCGAAAAGGCCGGCACCAGCCAGCGACTGACCCCGATCACCACGCCTGCCGTCAGAGAAGAGACGATGGTTGTCACCAGCAGCCAACCGGCAAGCCAGATTACGATACGCCGACGATGTCCGGTGGTACGCTCGCGGCTCAATCGCAGCGCGCGTGCCGGCGCGACATCTTCGAGCAACACGAGCGGCACCGCGTAAAACCAGTTTGCATACAAACGCAAGAACAACAGGAACAAGGCCACCACGATCAAGGCCGCAATAACGATGGCTGCGATGAATTCGGGAGGCCGTTCCGTGAGATAAAAATTAATGTCGTGTTCAGACAGCAACGTGAAATACGCTATCGCCGCAGCAATCAAGAACGGGGCCAGGATCAGCAAACCAATACCGACCATCCGCGCCGTGACCTGAATAATCTGCCACGACTTGCCGGCGGAAAACCGCAACGCCTCAAGCGGCCGCACCGTTTTCGTCTCTGGCACGGCGACAATCGAAATCAGCGTGGCCAGTTCCATAGCACCGATCGCCAGCCAAACTGATCCGAGCACAATCAGGCACAGCCAGCCGATGGGTGACAGAAAGAAGAACGCGATCTCCTGGTCCGCCAGAACTGCCTCGCCGGAAAACGTCACCAGCAGCCTAAACAACCCGGCCACCAGCGGTGTCAGCAACACGAACGCAATGATTTTGAAAAACAGATTCGCGAGGAACAACCGTTTCCAGCAACGGGCGAAATCTCGTTTGATTGCAGGCCAAATCTGATTCAAGGGCCACTGACCTCAGTCGATTTGAATCTCGGGAATGTCGCCATCCACCACGAGCCGGCCTGCAGTCGCCGTCTGGATGTCCTCGACCGAAACGCCAGGGGCCCGCTCCACCAACCGGAAACCATCGGGGCACACATCAAGCACGGCCAAGTTGGAAACGATGCGTTTTACACAATTGACACCTGTCAGCGGCAACGTGCATTCCTTCAGCAGTTTGGAGTCGCCCTTTTTGTTGGTGTGCATCATGGCCACGATGATGTTTTCGGCCGAAGCAACCAAATCCATGGCCCCGCCCATGCCTTTGACCATCTTGCCGGGAATTTTCCAGTTGGCGATGTCGCCATTGTCGGCCACTTCCATGGCGCCCAAAACGGTAAGTTGCACATGTTGTCCGCGAATCATCGCGAAGCTGGTTGCCGAATCGAAGATGCAACCGCCCGGCAACACCGTCACGGTTTGCTTGCCGGCGTTAATGTAATCCGGGTCTTCTTCACCCTCCCAGGGAAACGGGCCCATTCCGAGAATGCCGTTTTCCGATTGAAAAACGACTTCGATATCTTTGGGAACGTAATTGGCGACCAGCGTGGGGATGCCGATGCCCAGATTCACGTACATGCCGTCACGCAATTCCCGGGCTATCCGTTTGGCAATTCCGACCTTGTCCAGCATTCCTTTTACCCTTCGCGTTTGCGTACCGTGCGTTGTTCGATTCGTTTTTCGTAGCCGACACCCTGAAAAATTCTCTGTACGAAAATTCCGGGAGTGTGAATGAAGTTGGGATCCAGTTCACCGGGTTCGACAATTTCCTCAACTTCGGCGATCGTAATCGTGCCGGCCATTGCCATGACATGATTGAAGTTCAAAGCAGGCCCGTTGTAGACAAGATTGCCAAACCGATCGCCCTTCCAGGCCTTGACGATTGCGAAATCGGCATGCAGGGCCTGCTCCAGGATGTGCGGCTTGTCATTGAACTCACGCACTTCCTTGCCCTCGGCGACTTCAGTTCCGAATCCGGCGGGAGTAAAGAAGGCGGGGATACCCGCACCACCGGCATAACATCTTGCCGCCAATGAGCCCTGGGGAATCAAATCGACATCCAGTTCGCCGCTCAGCATTTGTCGTTCAAATTCATCGTTCTCACCGACGTAGGAAGAGATCATTTTTTTGATCTGCTTTTTCTGCAACAGCAGGCCCAAACCAAAATCATCGACACCGGCATTGTTGGAGATACAAGTCAGTCCCGAGATGTTCGACGAGGCCAGCGCGGAAATGCAGTTTTCGGGAATACCACACAGTCCAAAGCCGCCCAGCATCAACGTCATGTTGCTTTCAATTCCGTCTATCGCCTCGGCGGCGTTGGCAACCAGCTTGTTCATGTGTTTGATTATTCCTTTTCTATGTCACCGCAACAGGCGGGAATCGAAACTGTGAGGTGGCTCGGAGCGAACCTCGCAACTCGTGCGTTGTTCTACCGCGGCCCATGCGGGATGCCACCGGGATACAGCGTCATGGAACCGGGGTGGGCCCCATCATCGGCTTTTTGCGCATCGACCGTGCCGATGAATTCGACGTTGGTGATCCGCGTGGGGGGCCGCAAGTGATACATGATCGAGTAGGCACGATCGAAACCCTCGGTGGTCACCACATGCTCGTAGTACAGGCCCTCGCCCAGAAAACTCTCATCGGGGTCACGGTGCATCTGAATGTGTCGCTTCGGGGGCAACTCCCCGAGTCTGCGATAGTTGGGCATCGAATTTACCGTCCGGAAATCGTATGGGAAACTGTGCCAATTATTGCGGTTGGCAACCGGGTTTGTTATTGGAATCGAGTGTAGTCTGCGAAAAACGACGCGGAAACGCAATGTGGTGACGACACAGCACCGCGGCCGGTCGATATAATCGGTGTGTGCTCGTTTGCCCGGGAATCGAAGCGGAAACCATTCATGTCAACTGCCGATTTTGGCCTGACCACAACCAAGGCCCCTTTCATTGAAAACGCCCAACAACAGGGCGAAATGTTCATTCATCAGCCGTACGAATTGTACAGCGAGGAAAATCAGGAAACGTGGCGGGAACTCTACCGTCGCATCCGGCCCAAGTGGGAAAAATACGCCAATCGCAAGTTCATGGACGGTGTCGAAAACCTGATGCTCGATCCAGATCGCATTCCGCGTTTGGAAGACGTCAACAAATACCTGCAGCCATTGACGGCCTTTGAAGCCAAGCCGGTCGCCGGCTACGTGCCGGCCTACATCTTTTTTGACTGCCTGCGTCAGCGCCAGTTTCCCACGACCATCACCATTCGTGACGGTCAGAAACTGGATTACCTGCCCGAGCCCGACATCTTTCACGACATCGCCGGGCACGTCCCCATGCACACTGACACCCGGTTTGCCGATGTGCTGGTGCGTTTTGGTGAAGTGGCTCGCATGGCCGCGCGGCGAGCCCAGCAAATGAGTACCGGTGACGAAGCGGCCCGGGACAAGATAGTGGAAAGCAATATTCGCGCCATGGCCCGGTTCTTTTGGTTCACCATCGAATTTGGCCTGATGCAGCAAGGCAGCGAATTGAAGGTTTACGGCAGCGGACTGCTGAGTTCCAACGCCGAGATCGAACACTGCATCGAATCACCGCTGGTGCAGCGTTTCCCGGTCCAGCTGGAATGGGTGATCAATCAGTACTTTGAAATCGACCACTTTCAGGAGATCCTGTTTATCGTCGATTCCTTCGATCACCTGTTCAGCCTGGTCGATGACATGGAGGTCTGGCTGCACGAGGGCAAGCTGGACAACACCGCCGGCGGCGAGCCGGCCATCAACCCCGATGACCTGCACTCATTCCTGAGTGCCGACGTTGACTAGTGACAAGGTTGCAAACTCGCCTGCTCATCCTTTCACAATTCACCATTCAATCCTTATTTATTCAAAATTTGTGAAGCACCGGCGTCACGAATTATGAATAATGATCGGTCCGTCGGTTGCCCTAACCATTCAATTCGGTCCGTCGCAGCAGCATCAAGGCAGTCTTTTGAATTCATCTCCTCCCCAGGTATGTCTGATCACCGGTGGTTCCAGCGGCGTGGGTCTGGCCACGGCCGAAACCTTTGCCCGCGCCGGCAGTCACGTCGCTATTTGTGGACGCGACGCCGAACGACTTGAATCCGCTCATGATCGGCTCGTGGAAATCGCGGGCGACGCCGACAAGGTACTGGCCGTGCAGGCGGACATTACGGTAACCGATGAAGCAACCGGATTGGTCAGCCAGACCATCGAGCAACTTTCGCGAATCGATTTGCTGGTCAACAACGCGGCCATGGCGCCAATGGCGCCGCTGGACGAAATGCCTAACGAAGCGATTGACGCCTGTATCGATCTGAACGTTCGGGCAACGTACTACGTAACCCGATCCGTTTGGGGCCAGATGAAACAACAAGGCAGCGGCATCGTCGTGAATATCTCGTCACAGGCCGCCGTCGATCCGTTTCCTGGCTTCAGTTTGTACGGTTCAACCAAGGCCTGGATGGAGCTTTTTACCGTTGCGTTGGCAGGTGAAGGACGCGAGCACGGGATTCGCAGCTACTGCATTCGGCCCGGCGCCATCGAAACACCGATGCTGCGTGGATTGTTCGCCGACTTTCCCGCCGAACAATGCGTGTCACCGCAGGAAGTCGCCGATGCGATTTGGGCCGTAACGGGTCCGGAACTGGCCAATAGCAGTGGGCAGATTATTCGAGTCAGCAAGCAATGATCGAATTGACACGGGAAGTTCGCTTCAGCCTGATAGGCGAAGCGGCGACCGAAACACCCGTCACCAACTCATGGGGCGGTTGGCCATCGGCCACGCGAATCGCACCCTGGCTGACGCTGCAGTGTACGGTCGCCGGGTCGCTCGATCCGGACAGCGGATATTTGCATGACATCTCGGACATCGATCGAACAATTCGTCAACAGGTGGTCGGGCCGGCCAGCAGGAAATTCAGGGACGCGAACTGTGAATCGTTTCTGGTTTTTGCCTGGCAGGTACTTTGTGATCACTTTTCAGGCGAGGTCCGCGTGACAAAATTGCGGCTCTCACCGACACCCTTTCTTCATTACAGTCTGCATGCAGACAACGATGCCATGTTTCAGCTAACACAACAATTCGAATTCTCGGCCTCTCACCGTTTGCACAATCCCGATTTGTCGGATGAGGAAAACCGGAAGCTGTTTGGCAAATGCAACAATCCGCACGGTCATGGACACAATTACGTGGTTGACGTGACGATAGTTGGCGAAACGTGCGACTTGTTGCCGCTGCCGCAGTTTGAGTCCATTGTAAAACAACAGGTGATCGACCGGCTTGATCACAGGAACCTGAATTTGGAAGTTGACGAGTTTCGCGAACTCAACCCCAGCGTGGAAAACATTGCCATGGTGATTTGGCGGTGGCTCAACGACAGCATGGGCGATTCGATGCTTGATCGCGTCCGGGTATTCGAAACACCCAAGACCTGGGCCGATTACCGGGGAACGGGCAACCAGACATAGCTCTGTATTGACACGACCGTGTTATTTGCAGGGTGGTCGGCAACTGCAATGCGGTTGCAGGCGGATTTCCGGCACGCGAGCGCGGATTGCCAACCGGATTGCCGAGCGTCATAATCGCTTGCTGCGAAGCACCGCATTTCGAGGAGCACCGCGTTCCGCGTAATTCATCATCGACATCATTTCGTCCAGGTGGATCCCATGTCATCCAATTTTCTGAAGATTGTGTTATCCGTGATTTTGCTGGCCACCATCGGTTGCGGCGGAGACGACAACGACGGTGGCGGCAAGGACAAGACTTCATCCGATGCAGCGTCGAAGACGGAGGACAAATCCGGGATGCAGGCTGTGGGCAATCTGACTGAGACATTATCTCAGGTTTCCACGATGATTGCCGGAATCAAAAACCCGCAGACGGCGCAATTCGCCGCTCAACAAATCGACCAGATGACTGGCAACCTGAATATTGACGGCCTCGCCAATCTGCCGGGCCCGGCCAAACTGGCAGCGGGGGAGGTCGTCAGTCGATTCCGGGGCACGGTGGAAAAGGTCCTGGAGAACGTTTATGCGATGGACGGTGTGGAAGATGTCCTTAAGCCTTCCGTCGACGGACTATTGAACAAGCTGGACGACGTTTCCGAATGAGCCTCGTGCGGCTCAGGAATTAAACAGCTCACGGTTCTCGGGCCGCCACAAAATCGTGACCAGCCAGATCGCCAGTGGCAATCCGACGATGATGCCCATATGCACGGGTAGCATCGTCAGAAACAAACACGCCAAAACCAGGTGGTAGTTCCTTAATTGGCCCAGCCAACGGAACAGGGCAACCGAGACCAGCACCATAAATGCCGAATCGATGATGGCAATTCCGCGCGCCACCTCGACAAGTGTAGAGGGGGTGCCATTGATCAAACTGGAATCGAGCATGCCGAAAATGGTGAGCCAGGCAACCATGCCAAGGCCAATGATGTTAATGGCGGCCATCAGCAACAGCAGGATGCGTGGAATCAGCAATTGGCGTTTTAGTTTTCGCGATCTCTGGTCAACACTGTCCGGTTTGGACTCGACCAAATTTTCCGACATCGGCAATCCGGCCAATCGCTGAGCCTGACGCGCCCAGTTTCTGGCCAGATGGCGATCGGATTTTTTCGTGATCAGACGGAATTTTCCGTGTTCGCTGTCAGGTATGTTGGCCACATTGTCCAGGCTGGCCGTCTGCACATGGATCTTGTCGTACCACCAGCCGTGGCGAAACGTCAGCGACACCAATTCGGAGAGCGGAATCGCCACGGCACGTGGTGCGGATTTCACGATGCCGAACACGTCCTTGTTCTGGTACTCGATGATCAGATGATCATTGGTGACTTTGGCGATCCCGCTGGCTTCGGTCATTCCGGTATGAATACCATCGATATTGAAGGGAACGTGGGCCAGGGATTCGGCGCTGGCTGCGTTTTGATCGGCACGTGCCTGGGGTGAAGCCTGGGAGATCAGATAATCCAGACGTAAATGGAATTCTTCGACCAGCTGATCGTGTTTTTTGTCCAGCACCATTTGCAAACGCCCTTGCACACAGCTGGGAATCTCGTCGAACGTCTCCAGTGATGCTGCCTGGATTTCCAGCGTATTGGAGAACATGCCGCGGGTCAGCAGCGAACTGACCACACTGCCATAGGGAATTTTCACGGTGCGTTTGGCACCCTTGGCTACACCCAGTTTGTGCGTGCGAAACTCGATTTCCAGGGCTTTCTCGTTTAGGTGAGCGATCCCGTGCAGTTGCGAGAATCCGCCATGCACCTGATCGTTGTGGAATGGCAGACTCAGGCGGCGGTGAGATGCGGGTGGACCTTCCCCCATCGCTGCAGCAGCGGCAGCGGCCTCCACAACCGGCGGCTTCACTGGCAAGGGCTCGCTGGATTCGATTCCGTTAATCGGCTCCAGTGGCGACTCAATCGACATGTCGATTGATTCGACAGCTGTTTTTACTTCGCTGGCCTGCTGGAAACGGCGATTGGGTTCTTTCTCCAGCGTACGCATGATCACATCGTCCATCTGGCCGGTAACTCGCGCCTTTTCGCTGGGCAAGGAAAATCGTCCGAGCGGCAATTCACCGGTGAGCAGTTCATAGAACACGACGCCGAGTGAATAGATGTCGGCGCGATGGTCGACCGTTGACGGCTTTTCGATTTGTTCGGGCGCCATGTAGTTGCGTGTGCCGAGCACTTGCTGGGTCCCGGTCAACGTAAAGCTGGATTGTTTCGTGCCCAGCATTTTGGCAAGGCCAAAGTCGGCAATTTTGATCTGGTCACGTTGGCCGACCAGAATGTTTTCCGGTTTGATGTCGCGATGCACCACGCCCTGGTCATGTGCGTACTGCAACGCCTCACAGATTTTCGGAACGATAGCCAGTGCCTGTTCCGGGCGGAGGCCGCCCGAGAGGATGGCGTCGCGCAGGTTGACACCATCGATCAGCTCCATGATCAGATAGTAGTAGTCGCCGGCGTGGCCGAAATCGAAAACGGTGACGATGTTGGGGTGATTCAATCGGGCCAGGGTCCGCGCTTCACGCGTAAACCGCTCGGCAAAGCTGGGGTCGTTGCTGAGTCGTGGAGCCAGAATCTTCAATGCGACTGGACGATCGAGGTTGATCTGGCGAGCCCGATAGACGGCTCCCATGCCACCGTGCCCCAACAACTCCTCTACCTCCAGGGCCTCAATGAAATGCGACAGTTCCTCGGGCGCTGGAGCGTTGAAAACGCCGGGAACCGGGATGGTTTCCTGGTTGGATCCATAACCGGATATTGCCACATTCATCAGGCAGGCAGGACACAATCCGCCGGGGGCATCGGACTGGATTTGATTGTCGCACTGAGGGCATTTGGCTGTTGAAATCATTGTTTTTTCCCGCGTTTATGGCTGTCTACATAATATCTAAGCAGACCAGCCCGGCGAGTTACAACAAATCAGAAAAAAAGCCCGGCGGATCCAACCGGGATGAAATGCGCGGCCGCAGACAATTGTATCAGGCCAGCGCAGCAAACAGGGCGGCCAGTTCGGCTTCGACTTCTGTTTCCGATTCTACAGTTTGCTGGATGCGTTGTCGCAGAAGGTCGCGGTATCGACCTCGCATGCGGTGTGCGGCAACCTTGACGGCAATCTCGTTCATCCCCAGCTCCTGCGCGAGTTCAGCGTAGGATTGAGTGCCTTCCTGAATCAAGAAGGGCTTGAGCGCGGCAAACAACTGGTCCTTTTCTCGCTGGTGGTAGTATTCTCCAAGGTCCTGCACCACATCATCGAGTATCTGGATGGCCCAGCGTCGATCAAACCACTTTTCGGGAGTCATCTCCACCGTGGGTTCCAGCGAATAGCGGCGGTCGGCATCTTCAAAATCAAGCGAAACACGTTGACGCTGGCCGCCTCGTTTTTCGGCTGTTTGCTTGCGCCAATCCTGAATGATGAAGTTGTTAAGTGCAGTGATCAGGAACGTGCGAAAACGGCCTCTCTCCTGATCAGCCAGCTGCAACCGGTCGCGATCCAGCAGGTGTGTAAAAAAACCCTGTGTCAAATCTTCGGCATCGTTACGATTGTGACCCTTGCGTCGCACGAATGCGTAAAGCGGATACCAGTACAGTTCGCAGAGATTCTCCAGCGCGGTTCTGGATTGTTCGGATTGCACGTCACCGGCCGCCACTACCATGCTCCACGACGTCGTGGCGAAATGACGTGCGCCAGACGAATCATCTTGCCATGGTTGGGTTTCGTTCATCGACGCGTCATTTCCGGTGTGGCTTTCAAAATTCCGAATCTGCCGAGTACAAATTGTGGGGCTGCAGGCGAACCGGCACGCGGTGATAGAACGGCAATTCGCCGTCTGGTCGCGTGTACGTCTTGCCGTTGCGATAGGCCTGCAACTGGACGTTCGTCGCTTCGCGGAATTCCTCGGGAACTTCACCAACGATCGCTGACAAAACGCGAACGGCATCCTGAAACTCGCCGCGACTGGCCAGCTCCGCCGCACCAATGCGGTCGTTTACCCATTTCTCGGGATGATTGCCTGGATCAAACGGTCCAGTGGCCTGATTACGCACCGACTGATCGGGGTGAGTCGTAGCAAACCAGATGAAGTACAGCCGGCCAATTCCCAGCGGTGTGTTGTGGTGTTTTGAATCTGCAGGCGCTCCGGTCTGGGTCGCTTGCCATGCCTTGAGCGCGCCATCGGACAGTTGCCGGCGCTCCTGATCGAGCGCGACGAACAACGCGGCTTGCCCACGATCAAGGCCCAGTTCAACCGACTGGCGCGCGTAACGCGCTGCACTATCAATGCGACCGTCTCCAAGATTGGCGATGGCAGCGCGGTAGGGATAATCGGGGACTTTCGGAAACTCGAGTGATGCGCCGTCGTAGTACATCAGTTCGTCCTCGACGAATTCGGAACCGGTCATCGGACGACCGGACTTCCAGCGACGAACGCGACATTTACTTACCTTGCAATCAGCCCCGTCTGGAGACGCCGGATGCACTGCTAGTCCTACCGCCTTGCCAACAGTAATTCGATCATCGTACCTCTCCAGGATCAGTCGGTCGTTTACCAGCACCTGGTAGTAGCCCTGCGACACATTTAACTGGAGCTTGAGCGGACCGGTTGCATCCAGACCGGCGGAATCGAGATCGATTAGCGAGCCGTCTTTGCTGTTATTGTTGCCAGGTACGCCGCTGCGCAGATGTCCAGACCGCACATTAAACGCCGCCCAACAGGCGCTTTGATTGAAATTCCGCTCTCCGTCCCGCGCTACGACAAACAGGCCGAAATCGCCGCCATCATCTCCCGGGAATTCCAGGTCTGCCTCGACGGTCTTGGCGCCATCAAACAAACCGTCAGTCAGCAGGTGAATCGGGGAACGACTTTTAACTTGCAGCGACTCGTCACTGACCGCATCAAACCCCGTGAACTGGTCGCCATTCCAGATATGCAGGTTGTTGCCGAATTCGAGGTCGGTCCAGTTGCCTTTGTAGTAATCGGACAACAGACGCAGTTCTCGTGCGTAGCGGTCCCAAAAGGACCTCTCCCAAGCCTGCGACGCCGATGAGGCACCGGTCCGGATCATCAGGTCCAGCTCAGGGGCGCGGTACATCCGCTCACGCGGGTTCAGCGATTCCCACAATGAGTCAAGGTCGGCCGCCATTTTCAGGATCTGTCGCTGATTGCGCGGCGTTCGGGAGCGAAACTCGTCAAACGTGATCGCGCCACGATTGAGATTGCGCGGACTGCGTTTCCTGCTCCGATCCGGTGTGCCACCCGTTTCTTCGTCGGGCGAGACTTCGCG
>JBPCVB010000853.1:0-8856 GCA_051010855.1 Pirellulaceae bacterium
TCAGTACCGTGCTGTTCAACGGCAACCCGCTGTTGCGTTTCGACGGCTACTACATTCTGGCCGACGTCATGGAAGTGCCGAACCTGCAGCAAAAAAGTACGCAGGCCCTGACCGGACTGGTGAAGAAGCACATGTTGGGGTTTGAAAAAACGCATCACCAGATGATGCCGACCCGCAATCTGGGCGGCTTTGCGCTTTATGCCATCGCGTCGATCCTGTATCGCTGGTTCATCGTGATTGTAATCCTGATCTTTCTGAACAAGGTGTTTGAGCCGTTCGGACTGCAGGTGATTGGTCAGGCCATTGCGGTAATGGCGATCGGCACGCTCGTTGGTGTTCCCCTGTATAAACTGTACAAGTTCCTCAAAAACCCTGGGATGAGGTATCAAATCAAGATGCGTCGGGCATTAATTTCATTCGGAGTGGTAGTGTTGGTGGTCTCAGTGATCATGTCGTTGCCGCTACCGTTTTATGTGCATTGCGAATTCACGGTGAGGAGCCGGGACAGCGTCAACGTTTACGTGCAATCACCTGGTGAAATCATCGAAGTCAAGGCAACGCCGCTGCAACCGGTCTCCGAAGGTCAACAACTCCTGATCCTGGAAAACCTCGAGTTGCAGGGGCGACTGATGAAGATCGAAGCCGACTTGCGAGAAAAGACAGCGCAAATCAAGTTACTGGAAGCCCGTTCGTTGTTGGGCGATGATTCTGTGGCCGTCGCACTGGCCACCATTCACTCGGAGATTCAGTCGCTGGAAGAGCTGGCTGGCAAGATCCAGGAACGCGTCGATCAGTTAACTCTGGTGGCGCCGGCCGATGGTACGTTGTTGCCCTATATCGAGGTAGGGATGCGGCCTGATGACCGTGATTCCGAGGTCAGCGGTCCTTTGGCCCTATTCGAGCGTAAAAACCAGAACGCCTGGTTGAGTCGCGGAATGCCTGTATGTGCGATCGGTGATCCGGACAGTCTCGAAGCTGTTATGCAGATTCCCGAAGAACGCGTGGCCTTTGTCCGTCCAGGTTTGCAAGTCGAATTGAAACCGTTCGCGTTCACGTCACGCACGCTGGAATCGACGCTGGATCCGTTCTCGCGTCTGGCAAACCGGCCTCAGCAGGCACAGCAAGGAGCCGCGTCGGGAATGGCCGGCATGGCGGCCGCAGCAGCTGCACCCTCACCGACCAATTCGTACTTTGCCACGGCCGATCTGGGGAATGCGGAGGGACTGGGGTTAAAAGTCGGCTCGACGGGGCGGGCCAGAATTCGTTGCGGCAATCGCAGCATGGCTAGTCGCCTGTCACGCTGGGTGGCCGACACCTTCCGTTTTCAGTAAATAAACAGTGCCGGGCACGAAACCAGGTGATTCACTGCAACTCGATTTCCATCGAGACGGTGGTGTTGGGACGCAGTAACCATTGATCGCCCTGTTTTTGGTTTTCAACGATTGCCTGGACGACGAACAAGCCACCCAATTTTTGTTCCAGACCGATCGATTTGATTTCCCCGTCAAATGTAAATGGCTGGCCCTGGGCCAGTTCAAGTGTGACCTTAACCGGTCGACCACTCAACTGACTGGCATCAAAGTTGGTCGCACTGACATGCCCTTCGACCTTGACCTTCGACAGGTCGACCAACCGTACAATGGTTTGCCCTTCCTGCACGAACTCGCCGGACCGCCGGTTGATTTCGATGATCTGCCAGGTTGTTGGTTCCGGTTGCACCGCGGTGACGTCGTTTTGTGTGCTCGATGGTTGAATGCCTGACCAGGGTGCGACAATCGAATGACGCTGCAGCATGTCCTGCACGGAAGAAATGTTGGCAGTTTCCAGTTCGACAGCACCGCGGTCGATCTCCTGTTGGGCCTTGCTGCGTTCAACTTGCAGTTCTGCTTGCCTCACAGCCAGTTGGGCGCGTTCGTAATCACGCTGGGGACCTGATCGGGTGCGACGCAACGAGGCCTCGCGCTCCAGATCCTTTTGAGATACATCAAGCGTCGCCTGGGCATAGACGATGGGTGTCTGGTCGGAGGCCTGACGTTCGGCATTGTCCTTGCGAATCGTGGCAGCCTGTAGTTCATGACCTACGAGGGTCGTATCCAGCTGGGCGATGATCGTGCCGGATTGGATCACGTCGCCTTCCTCGAATTCCATTTGATTGATGAAGCCCTTGACTCGTGCCGGAACTTCAATGTCATCGATCGAAGAGACCACCGCGACGTCGATGCTTACGACAGGAGCTGTCGTTCCAATTGAGGTTTCCTGCCATGCTTGCAATGCTGGCGTTAGCGCCAGAATCGATACAGTCACAAACAGGTAGTTGAGAATTTTCATGGTACCCCTCCGGCTAGTTAGCCAAATGCGCAAGGATTCTCTGTCCAGAAGCCATATTGTATCCAGCTCGGCGAAACCTGTCATACGTTGATTCGGGATACTGGCCAAACGGCGCGACGACAGGCGGTATAATCGGCGGGCGCTGGTTGACTGGAAGCCGGTTTGGTGCGGGTATCGGGATGATCATACATATCGACATGGACGCCTTTTACGCGTCGGTGGAAATCCGCGACAACCCGTCGTTGCGTGGCAAGCCGGTTGTGGTCGGTGGTTCGCCGCAGGGCAGGGGTGTCGTATCGGCGGCCAGCTACGAAGCTCGCACCTTTGGAATTCACAGCGCGATGTCAGCCGCGCAAGCTGTGCGATTGTGTCCCGCAGCGGTCTTTATTCGTCCGCGAATGGACCACTACGTGGCGTTGTCCCGGGAAATTCGCGAGATCTTTTTCCGGTTTACGCCACTGGTTGAGCCGCTTTCCCTGGACGAAGCGTTTCTGGACGTCGGGGGTAGCCGACAGTTATTCGGTCCAGCGGATGAGATCGCACGACAAATCAAACTGGCTATCCAGGATGAATTACGCCTGACCGCTTCGGCCGGAGTCGCACCAAACAAGTTCGTTGCCAAGGTAGCAAGTGACCTCGACAAACCGGATGGTCTGGTCGTGGTGCCCGACGGCACGATTCAGGAGTTCATGGATCCGTTATCCATTCGTCGGGTGTGGGGAATCGGGCCACAAACAGAAAAACGCTTTAACGCGCTGGGCGTCAGTACCGTTCGAGGCATCCGACAGCTTCCTATGGACGTATTAAGGCGATCCTTTGGTATTCACTCCGGACACTTTTGGCGTTTGTCACGCGGCATCGATTCGCGGCCGGTAGTCACCGAGCACGAGGCCCGTACGATTTCGCACGAGTCCACGTTCTCTCATGACATCAGCGACGCCGAAGCCCTGCATGCGTGGCTGCAGGAGCTGACCGAGCAAGTGACCATGCGGATGCGGAAACTTGGGATCAAGGGTCGTACGTTGCAGATCAAGGTCCGGTTTTCCAACTTCCGCACCATCACACGCAGTATGACTTTTGACGAGTATACGTTTGAGACGCGGCGGTGCGTCAAGGCTGCCCGTCAACTACTGGATCGCGTCCTGGAGAATGAAGCTCAGCCGGTGCGGCTGCTTGGCTCCGGAGTGTCCAACCTGAATATGGATGCACCTGTGCAACGGACGCTGTTTGACGACGAGGAACGGCAGAAACAATCGCGGATTGACGAGACTTGCGATGCCGTGAAACAGAGATTCGGCAAGGGAGCGGTGCGATCGGGGCTGGCCCTGAATCATGATATTCGACAACGCCGCACACCGGTCCCCGAGGACCGGTACCGCAATCAGGACCGCGACGACTCGCCTTCGTCATAAAAAAGTGGCACAGACCTTCGGGCTGTTGAGACCGATCACAGCCTGCAGGTCTGTGCCACTTTTTTGGCGGGTTCCTGGCAAGCTTACGGCTTGAATACGTCGTGACAGGATTTGCAGTTGGAGGAGGTCTGCAAGGCGTCAACGGCGCCTTCGCGACCAACCAGCAACTTGGCATAGTCCGTCATCAATTGGGTCGTGCGTGCCTTCCATGCCTCGGCATCACCCTGCGGTGGTTCGTGTTCAGTCAGGGCGATAAACATGTCGAGGATTTGCAATTTCTCCTCGTCAGTGGCCTCTCCACCCATCGCCTTGCGTAGCAGGCCCGGTTTCATAACGTCGTTCATTACGTCGCCAATCGCTGGTGGATCATCCGGTGGTGGTACATGGCCGATATGGGCAAAACCAAATCCAGCAAACACCAGGCAGGTTACTGCAAACAAGCAAAAACAAGCACGCATGAGATTCTCCGGTCGTCTGTGAGTCAAAAACGGTGCCATGAATCTAGGCCATCGACTGAAGTCTGGCAAGCAAATTGTGCCGGAGTGGTTTACAGTTAAGTAGCTAACTGGAACACGCCGCTCCTCGTTTAGCGGCTTGCTATTGAACGACTTGCACAGTTCACTCGCTGGAATCGGCGATGTCCTGCTTAACAACAAGGACTTACGGACTCTGGTCATGTACAAACAGGGAAAACACACGAGTTGCTGGTTGCTGGCTTGCGTGATCGTTTTTGCCACCGGCTGTGGCTCAACAATTGCTGCCCAGGAAGTCCAAATCGGTCGGGCGCGGGATCTGGGCGTGGATGTGGGTATCTTGCCCACCGGACCCCACAACGCAATTACGGATGTGACGGGAGTCCGGGTTGGTCACCAGACAATCATGCGAGGGGATTCGGTCAGAACGGGAGTGACGGCGATTTTGCCGCACGGTGACGATGTTTTTCAGAACAAGGTTTCGGCGGGTGTGCATTCCGCAAACGCCTTCGGAAAATTGGCTGGTTCAACCCAGGTCGACGAACTCGGTAACATCGAAACGCCAATCGTATTGACAAACACCCTAAACGTTCCCGTCGGCGTGCAGGCCGTGGTCAGGTATACACTCAGTCAACCCGGCAATGAACAGGTTCGCTCCGTCAACGCCATCGTCGGCGAAACCAACGACGGATTCCTGAACGACATTCGCGGCATGCATGTGACCGAAGCGGATGTGCTGGCTGCAATCGATCGCGCTGCAAGTGGCCCGGTGGAAGAAGGGAACGTAGGCGCTGGAACAGGCACTGTGTGTTTTGGTTTCAAGGGCGGGATCGGTACGGCCTCCCGCGCGATGCCACGAGAGCTGGGCGGATTCACAGTCGGTGTGCTGGTTCAATCAAATTTCGGCGGTGTACTGACGATTAACGGAGCGCCCGTGGGTCGAGAGCTCGGTCGCTTCGCATTCAGCCAGCTTGCCGATGTCCAGGACGGTGACGGCTCCTGCATGATCGTGATTGCGACCGATGCCCCCATTTCCTCACGCAACCTGAAACGCCTTGCACGGCGATCGATGTTGGGACTGGCCCGCACGGGTTCGTTTATGAGCAACGGTTCAGGCGATTACGCCATTGCTTTTTCAACTGCCATACATGCCGACTCACCCGACGAGGATCCGCCAGGATTGTTGAGCAATCGCGAGATGAGTCCGCTGTTTCTGGCCGTGGTCGAGGCGACTGAAGAAGCCGTTTACAACTCGCTGTTCGCGGCCCAAACCATGCAGGGACACGACGGTCATGAAATTACTGCGTTGCCGGCCGACGAGGCCATCAGGATTATCGACAAGTACCAACTTTTGAATCTGAACGATCGTTTGCCAACGATCGGGAGGTAACGCTTCTCATTCAGTTCACAGTGGCAGTCGTCCGGGAACCGTTAAAAGCGTGCGCGGGGCGTGGTGACAGTTCCTTGACGCATTTACCGTTTTCAACTAATTCCATGCGGCCGTCGACGTGTTCGACGATGGCTGACTGGTGTTCGACCCAGTCCCCGGTGTTGAGGTAGGCAAAATCCTCATTTTCGACAATGGCCGGCCGGTGAATGTGTCCGCAAATGACGGCATCGCAGCCTTGCTGACGCGCGTGATCAGAAAGTACCTGGTCGAAATGCCCAACGGCTCCCGTGATTTTCTTGCTGAGCCGTTTTACGGCAAAGCAATAGTTGCACTCGCCCAGACCAATACGCCTCAAAATTCGGTTGGTGAAAAAGTTGCATCGTGCCAATCCATCATAAACCTGGCTGCCGAATTGTGATGTGCGATGAAACTTCTTTTCAACCGCATCAAACAGGTCACCATGAGTAACCAGCAATCGACGACCGTCGACCAGTTCATGGACGAACTCATCCGAAAATTCCACGCCCGGAATCTCGGGCCGAGGACCGCGCAAAAATTCATCGTGGTTGCCCGGGGTATAGCGAATGAGAGTCCCCATAGCGGACTGCTGCAGAACGTGGTCGATTAGCTGATCGTAGACTGGCGGCCAGTACCAGCTGCGTCTCAGCCGCCAGCCATCCAGAAAATCGCCCACCAGAAACAGATTCTCAACACGATACTGACGCAGGAATTCCAGACAGGCCTCGGCACGAGAGAATCGAAAGCCCAAATGCAGGTCGCTAATGAAGAGAGAGCGAACCTGTTTCACCGTTTGTGATTGGACCCTGGTCATGGTCGCCGGAAGCCGCACATATAAGCAAAGATAGAGCAAGCGTCATCTTAGGCCACGCTTAACCGGGCGTCGACGGTCACCCCTGGCCGGTTGGCGCATGCATCAGGCACTGACTTTTTGAGTCTCGGGCTCGCTGTACGCGAGGTGTGGTTTGTGCTGAACCGGAGCCAGCGCAGGTTTCTCTGTGCTGGTCGTCATCAGGCGTTGAATGATCTGTTGTTGCAAATTGACCTGTGACAACAGGCTGCACAGCCCGATCGTGAATCCAAACGCCGAAAACACCAGTCCGCTCAACCAGGCAGCATTGTGATCATTCAACATGCCCCAGTTGCTCATGAACTGTCCAAACAGGAACACGGTAAAAAAGAACCCGGCCATACGTGGTGGAGTCGCCGCGGTGGCTTCCACTGATCCCTGTTGTTGTCGTGCGGCCTGCCTGAGTTCGTCGATGCGTGCGACATAGCATCGCGTGGACGATTTGTCATTGGTAACAGGCTGATTGGCCAGTTGTTCGCGGATCGTTCCCAGGCGTGGGAGTTGCGGTCGAGCCAATTCGGATGTTTCATTCAGGAGAATATTCTCCGGCGAGCCGCAACAGGTACAGCAGATCGATCGCGAATCGGCCGACAAATCACCAGGTACTTCCTGCTGGCAGAAGCTACACCACACGTTGCGGTCCTGTTGCTTTGGGAACGACTGAATCGGGGAAACGCTGCCACGGCCCCGAGCAGGCGCAGTGCGACAACGAAAACGACCTCTTCAGAATCGGCCCGGGGCGTGCAAGTGGCTCAGTCCCTCCGGAAACTTCGCCACGGAGAGTGCGGTCAGATACCGCACATACCGGTCAGATAAACTTTACGGATTGACAAATTGCCCGAACCACAATTTGCTAGCCACCGGACATCCCGGCAGCCACGACGGACTTTAACGATTGGCGAACGTGTTCAAGCAACCGAGGCTGGACTTCGTCAAAGGGACCCTTGATAAATGCTCCGGCAGCGGCCTTGTGACCACCACCGCCGAATTCGCTGGCAACCTCGTTACAGTTCAGGGCACAGCGACTGCGAAAACTGACTTTGAATCCGCCACCAGCTTGTTCGATCAGGATCACAGCGAATTCGGTCCCCTGGATTTCCAGACAGTGATTTACCAGATCCTCGGTATCAGTAGGCATGGCACCGGTGGCGGTAAAATCTTCCTTGAGAATATACGTGTGGGCCAGTCGACCATCGATTTCGGTCTCAATACGCGTCAACACAAGACCGCGTAAACGTAACCGGCCGAGGGTTTCCCGTTCATATAACGCGGCAAAGATACCCGACGGCGAGGCACCGGCATCGATCAATTTGGCGGCGATGCGATAGGTGAGTGAACCGGCCGATGGGAATCGATACCAGCCCGTATCCGTGGCCACCGCGGCAAACAAGGGCATTGCCATCTCGGCGGTTAATTCCACGCCCAATGCCTCCGCGGCCTCGACGACCAGTCGCCCGGTAGCTTCGGCTGTGGTGTTCTTGAATGGCGTTGCACCCAAATCATCTTCGCCAACGTGATGGTCGAAAATGATCTTTTGTCCGCCGAAATCACGCAGCACCTGGCCCATGGGACCCAGTTGCGCCCAGGCACTTGTATCCAGAATCATCAGCAGGTCGGCATCGGCCAAATCGGCGGGTTCGATATCCTTGCCGATTGCCATGATCTCGTTTTGCGGATCGATAAAGGCCAGGTTCGGCGGCGTTTCCTGGCCATTGACGATACGTACGCGTTTGCCAAGTTGCCGCAACAATCCCGCCATACCCAGCTCGCTACCCAACGCGTCACAGTCAGGGCGAATGTGGCTGGTCAGCACGATATTGCTCGACTGGTCGATGACCGCCTTGAATTCCTGCCAGTTGATACTCATCGTTACTTGTCCGGGTGGGAAGTTTGTTGCAAATAATCCAGACCGATCTGACGTGCCAGGGCAACGTCGCGAGCGAGCTGGGCTTTTATTTCATCGACCGAATCAAATTGCTGTACGCCCCGCAGTTGACCCAGAAAATCTACCTCCAGCACTTCGCCGTACATCACGTCATCGAAGTCCATGACGTGCACCTCGACCTGTGGACGCACGACACCGAAGGTCGGCGACGGCCCGACATGAATCGCGGCCGTGCGGTGTTGACCGGCGACCATTGCGAGTCCCGCGTAGACTCCCATAGCCGGAATCAATGTGTCAATGGCATCGAGGTTGGCGGTCGGGAATCCCAGTTCATGCCCGCGGCCAGCCCCATGGACCACCATGCCACGAATGCGATAGGGCCGGGTCAGCATGCTGCGCGCCGCAGCAACGTTGCCTTCGCTGATCAACTTGCGAATTCGCGTGCTGGAAATCAACTCGTCGTCCAGCGACGTCGGTTGTACGATTTCACAGGCGATGCC
>JBPCVB010000854.1:0-14751 GCA_051010855.1 Pirellulaceae bacterium
CTCCCCGCTCGTTCCTCGCGACCCTCCCGAAGCGAGGGTGACTTCAAAATCAGGAGCCTCAACTTCCCAATTACAGGACCGACCCTGGGGTCTGTGTAACAAACCTGAATACGAGCACGACGCGCCTGCGAGTGAACCAGGAATGCCGGAAAACACACTCGCTAGCGCTTCGTGCTTGTATTGCAAACGGAATTAATAGACAGAACTAGAACCGGGCTGCCGAAATGGACTTCTTGACGATGTCGCGAATCAGTTCCTTGTCGGCGTGGGCACCGGTAAACATCTCGAATTGTCTGGCTGCCTGACGCACAAACATGTCGACACCGGTGACGGTTTCACAACCGGCCGCGCGAGCGTTCTTGATGAACAAGGTTTGCTCGGGGTTGTAAACAACGTCAAACACCAGCATGGTCTTGTCAAACCACTTGGCTTCAAACGGTGTTTCATCAAGGTTCGGATGCATGCCCACCGAAGTGGCATTGATCAGGATATCGCACTCTGCATTTGCTCGGCCGGCCCAGTCCAGCGATTTGCATTGCAGTTCGGTCGCCAGCGAATCGCCCTTGCGATAGTCTCGCGTGCAAATCCTTACCTTGGCACCTTCCCGGTGCAAACCGTAGCCAATCGTGCGTGCGGCGCCACCCGAACCCAGAATCAACACCCGTTGTCCGGCGAACGGACGGTCTTCGTAACGAGTCGACACGACCTCCTTGAGGCTCTCCAGAGCGGCATTGCAGTCGGTATTGAAACCCAGGGTTCCGTTGCCCCGAAACACCACGGTATTGGCAGCCTTGATACCGGCCGACAGGTCATCGAGGGCGTTAATGTGTTTGAGAATTGCCTGCTTGTGCGGGATCGAGACGCTGAGACCTGCGACGTCCAGTTCGCCACACGATTCCATAAACTCATCGAGGTATTCCGCGGGAACCCGGAACGGCAAGTACAGCATGTTCAACTGGCTCTTCTCGATCAGCGCGTTGTGAATTTGCGGGCTGAGGCTGTGTGCCACGGGATCGGCGATGATGCCAAGGATTTTTGTGTCCTTGTCAATTTCCTCGTAGCGAAAGTCGTCAACCAGTTGCTCGTGAGTTAACTGGCCCGGGGCCATGATGCGTTCGGTATTGAACGTGGCATAGGTAAAGGGAGCACCGAACTTGCCGCAGAGAATTCGCGAGGGTAAACCCATGGCTCCCATGCAAAACGCCACGGTGGGAAATCGCGCGCTGCGGCACAGACGCAGCGCCCGCAAATTATCCAGCGGGTTGTTGGCCATCGTGGCGATCTTGATGATGTCCGGGTCCAGCCGGCACATCATGTCATGGATGGCTTCGATATCTTCAGGTGTTTCGTGAAAGTTGTGATAGCTGATGATCCGTTTGGTATCACCGTATCGTGGTATCTTTCCCGCGATGTCCGATTCCAGATCGATATAGTCCGCTCCATCAGCAATGGCGGTGCGCAGCAGCACCAGACGATCGTCTTCGCTACGCATCCACTTCCCGCCTTCGTGAGGCCGGCGGCATGTCGCGATGGTGGGACAGGGACGCTCTTGCAACAGCCGTTTGCAATTCACTGAGCGGCGGATGTAATCCAGACGCAACTCGACGAGCTTGGCACCCTCGTCCGCCAGATGCTTGTGCTCGGCCATCAGCATGCGGTGGCGACCACGTCCGATACTAATGCATATCATGAGCGAACTGACTGAATGAAAAGTCCTGACAGGCGGGAGTCCATGGAAGAGGCCGGAATCCAGCGAATATTACCATTTTGATATGAAAACGCCCCTGGTTCAAATCCGTTTGAATCGTCGATCCAGCTCTTCCCGGGAAAATACCAGTGCTGTGGGCCGGCCATGCGGACAGTGATGAGCATCCTGACACAATTGCCGGTGTTCCAGCAGTGCCGTTATTTCCGCATCGGACAGTTGGTCGCCGGCCTTGACCGCTGCCTTGCAGGAAATCATGTGCAAAAGTTCGTCGACAATATCCCGGGCATCCAGAGTACGGCTCTCGCCCAGCAGGATATCGACGACCCCTCGCAGCATTTCCGCCGGATTGTGATTGGCCAACATTGCCGGGTAGGCAGAGACCAGAATCGTGTCACCACCAAAATCTTCCACTTCGATACCAATCCGCGCCAACACCTCACGTGATTGCAGCACCCCTGCGGCTTCGGCCGGAGCCAGCGGGACCGGTTCAGGGACCAGCAGGTTTTGCGATTCCAGTTGCCCGTTGAGCACCTTGTCACGCAACTGCTCATAGATAATCCGTTCGTGCAGTGCGTGCTGGTCGATCACGACCACACCTTCTTCCGATTCGGTAATCAGATAGCGATTGTGAATCTGCAGGGCTCGTGTGGTCGGCCCGCCATCGCTCGTCCCGGGCATGTTGCGATCCGGACCCGCCCGGGATTCCTGTGGCACGTCCACGGGCGAGGACCACGGATCCCGAGAGCCAGGAAAAGTCCTGAATTCCGGAACAGGTTGCGTCCAGTCCCGAGTCGGCTGGTCAACGGGCAAGGGCATCGTCGTCTGGGAATCGGCGCTGGCGCCGTGCGCACCCACGGCCACCGGTTCCTGTTCTCGCGGTGCCGACAACTGGGCCCGTGCGGTCAGGTCAGTGGTCAGGAATTTGTTGCGAATGGCACCTAACAAGTGACTGTACATTCGACTGCCTTCCTGAAAACGCACTTCCAGCTTGGCCGGATGCACGTTGACATCGACCAGTTCGGCCGGCATGTCCAGTCTCAAAAACACGATCGGGTAACGACCGGTCATTAACAGGCCGCGATAGGCTTCGCCCAGCGCGTGTTGCAAGGCTCGATCGCGTATATAACGGCCATTGAGAAACAAATATTGCATGCGGTTGTTGCCACGGCTGTGAGCCGGATCGACGACGTACCCGGAAATGCGAATCGGTTCTTCACCACTGGTCACGGGAATCAACGAGCCGCCGATATCCGGTCCAAAGAAGTTGTGGATGCGGTCGGCCCAGTGTTCGGTCGCAGGCAAGTCATGCAGATTGCGCTCGTTATGGGTCAGGGTCATGTGAATTCCCGGATAAGCCAGGGCGATTCGCGCAAAAGCCTCGCTGATGTGACCCATCTCGGTCTGCGTCGTCCGCATAAACTTGCGTCGCACCGGTGTATTAAAGAACAGGTTGGCCACTTCGATCATCGTGCCCACACCGCAACTGCAGGGACTGATCGGTTCCCGCTGACCGCCATTGATACGCAACTCGAATCCCGTATCGGCTTGTGCCGTGCGGCTGCGGAGCGTCATCTGACTGACTTCCGCGATCGAGGCCAGTGCTTCACCGCGAAAGCCCAGGGTGCCCACCCGAAACAGATCATCGGCATCGGAAATCTTGCTGGTGGCGTGACTGGTTACGGCCAGTTCCAGTTGTTCCGCGGCAATGCCGTGACCATTATCGGTGATCCGCATGGATTCCAGACCGCCTTGCCGGATCGCGACTTCGATTCGCGAGGCACCGGCGTCGACGGAGTTTTCCAGCAATTCCTTGACGACACTGGCCGGCCGCTCGATGACTTCGCCGGCTGCGATTTTGTTAACGACACCAGGCGGTAGTTGTTTGATCGTCGGCATGACTAGTTCAATCCAAACTGGATGATTTTGCGATACAGCGTCCGTTCGCTGACTCCGAGGATCCTGGCCGTCTCCTCGCGGTTACCACCGGTCAGCTTTAGCGTATTTTCGTAGGCCCAGCGTTCGATCTCTTCCAGTGACCTGCCAATCAGATGCGAACTTCCATCGGCACCCGATGTGTCTGGCGGCTGGCGGTCAGCGGTTTCATCGACCAGATCAGGCGACAAGTCATCCATGTCGAGTACGTTGTCGTAATCGAGCACCACCATACTTTCGACAACGTTCTTGAGTTGCCGCACGTTCCCAATCCATTCGTAGTCGAACATCCAGCGAGTCAGTTCGGGAGAGAATCCCTTGACCTTTTTGTTGTTGTTCTTATTCGCCATTTTACGAAAGCGATCGGCGAGCGGAATGATGTCCTCACGGCGTTGTGATAGCGGATCGAGGTGGACCGAGACGATTTTCAGGCGAAAGTACAGATCCTTGCGAAAGCTGCCGGCTTCCACTTCGGCCTCCAGGTCTTTGTTGGTGGCTGCCAGCACCCTCACGTTCACGTCAATCGGTTTGTTATCGCCAACGCGGGTGATTTTGCGTTCTTCCAGTACCCGCAGCAGCTTGATTTGGGTCGCCATCGGCATGTCACCAATCTCGTCCAGGAACAGCGTGCCGCCGTTGGCATATTCAAACTTGCCGACACGGTCGTTGATGGCGTCGGTAAAGGCACCCTTAACGTGCCCAAACAATTCGCTTTCCACGAGATGCTCGGAGACGGCCGCCGTGTTGATGGCCACAAAGGGCTTTTTCTTGCGTGGGCTGTTCTGGTGAATCGCCTGGGCAATCACGTCCTTACCCGTCCCGGTTTCGCCGGTGATCAGCACACCCACGTCCGTCGGTGCGATGCGTTTGAGCCGCGTCACTACGTTCTGCATACTGTCGCTGGCGATTACCAGGTTTTCGAACCCGAACTTCTCATCCAGCCGGCTTCGCAGTTCCAGGTTTTGTTTGCGTAGCCGCACCGATTCAGCTGCCTTGCCAGCCACGGCTTGCAAACGCCTGGGCGTAATCGGTTTTTCCAGAAAATTGAAGGCGCCCTGCTGCATGGCCTCTACTGCCTTGGGCACCGTGGCATGACCGGTAACCATGATGACTTCGCAATTGGTCTGCTTTTCCCTTGCTTCCGCCAAAATCGCCATCCCATCGACGTCGTTCATCACCAGATCAGTGACCACGATTTCAAAGGTTCGCTGGTCGATCAGACTGGCACCTTCGGGGCCGGATGTAGCGATCGCGCACTCATAGCCCACGCGTTCCAGACTTTCCGACATGGCCTCGGCGTGGTCGGGATCGTTATCGACCAGCAACACTCGCAGGGAAACCGGTTTTGCCGCCGTATTTTCTTCAGTCATGTGCGTGATAATACCGAATCCACTGACAACGTCCCAGTCGCTCGGAGTGCGACGTGTCGCTTTGTATCGATTGGGGGATCAGATTTACGGACAAGGACCACGGCGTTCCGGCAACAATCAGACCTGGATACCCGTAACTCGCGTCAGGCGGTACGGGTTTTCGGTTTAATTTGGGCATGAATCGCGGTAGAATGAATCTCCCCCGCCAAGCTGGAGAATTTGGCCCCCAAGCTGTTCCGGTTTGTCAATTCCTCCTTCCCTTCATTCATAACCAGTAATGAAACGTCCTGTTCGAAATTCCCGAGGGTTCGCCAAAACCACCATCGTGGTGGGTTTCCTGGTGGTTGGTGGTATCGTTGCGGGCACGACATTTCTGGGTGGCGACCGTAGCGGCAAGTTGCGTGAAAACGAGCTGACTTTTGCAGCATTTCGGGCCGACTTCATTTCTTCCATTACTGAGTCCGGCGACGTTGCGAGCTCCAGCAACAAGGAAATCCGCTGCCGCGTCCGCGAACGGGGCGGCACCACTATCCTGGACATCGTGGACGAAGGCACCATGGTGGAGGAGGGCGATTTCCTGGCCCAACTGGATGATTCCGGATTCCGCGACGAACTGATTGAACAAAAGATCCGGGTCGCTACTGATCGCGCAGACGTGATTCAGTCCGAAAGTGACCTGCAAACGGCCGAACGCACGCTCATTGAATTCCAGAACGGCCAGTTCGCTCAGGAGCTGGCGACCATCGAAGCCGACGAAGCCTTTGCCAAGGAAAACCTGTATCGCGCCCAGCAATACCTGCAGTACAGCGAAAATCTGGCCCGCAAGGGCTACGTGACCAAGGCTCAGTTGGAAGCCGACCAATTCGCGGTCATCAAGGCGCAAAGAGAACTCGATCTGATGAGTAGTCAGCTGGTTTTGTTCCGCGAGTTCACCCAGGATCGGATGGAAGCCGAACTGCAGGCCGAAATCCAGAAACAGCAAGCCAATCTCGAAGCCAGCCAGTTCACGCTGGAACTCAGTAAACAACGACTGGCATATTATGAAGGTCAGGTTGCAGCGTGCCGCATTTTGGCCCCGTCCGCCGGTCAGGTTGTTTACGCCAATGAGGTTGAAGGGCGTGGCGAATCGGGCATCGTGATCGAGGAAGGCGTCACCGTTCGTGAAGGCCAGTCGATTATCAACTTGCCCGACCCGGAAAACATGCAGGTTACGACGCGAGTCAACGACTCCAAGATCAATGCCGTGCAGGCAGGTCAGGAAGCGATCATCCGCCTGGACACAGCACCCGAGACGCCGATTCGCGGAGTCGTCAGCAAGGTCGCGGACTTTCCAGAACCACGTCGCTGGTCACAGGCGCCCATCGAATATGAAGTGCATGTCGCGATCCAGGAAAGAAGCGATCTGATTCGTCCCGGTCTGCGGGCCAAGGTGGAAGTCTTTGTGGAACGCGTTGACAATTGCATTCAGGTTCCTGTCTCGTCGCTCGTCGAACGCAGTAACAACTGGTTTGTGGTCGTCAAACGCGGCAAGCAACACGAACTGCGACCTGTCACCATTGGATCGCACAACGAAAGCACGGTGATCATCCTGGATGGCCTGGAAGTTGACGAGCATGTGCTGGTCGACCCCGACGAATTCCACGAACAGGATGAACAGTCTGCCGAAGATTCGTCAGACACCTGATTCGTTGCGTTCACCTCTCCCTTGATCGGGAGAGGTCGATCCCGATTTGTTGGGATTGGGTGAGGGTTGATTCCGTTGCAACGTTGGCGACCGTGTTGTTACCCCTCATCCGGCCTTCGGCCACCTTCTCCCAGAGGGAGAAGGCAGACGTTCACATTCATTCTGTCATCAACTTCCCATGCAACTGTTTCGACCAACCATCTGGAGAGCGGGCATCAAAAGCCTGACGCTGCATCCGATGCGGTCGATGCTGACCATTTTGGGCATCTTTATCGGGATCGCCAGCGTGGTCTGGTTACTGGCAATTGGCGAGGGCATCAGTCAGCGCGTGCAACAGCAGATTGAAGAACTGGGCACCAACAACATCATTCTTAAAAGCGTCAAGAAAACCAACGAGGGTAAACTCGACCGGGAATGGATCGCGATCTACGGCATCACCCGTGCCGATTACAAGGTATTGACCGATACCCTGACCACGGTCACCGACGCCCTGCGGATTCGCGATGCCAAACGCGAACTGCACTATGGCATGCACGACCTGCCGACTCATCTGATCGGGTGCACTCCCGGCTACGATGAAGTGATGCGGATGGAAATTGACGAAGGCCGCTTTATCGAACCGCTCGATATCAAGACCTCCGACAACGTGTGTGTATTGTCCGCCGAACTGGCCGACCGCCTGTTTCCGATTGGTTCGGGTATGGACAAGATCATCCGGGTCCGCGATGTGCCGTATCGCGTGATCGGCGTAATGAAGAGCCGTGGCATTCAGGCCGCCGTAGGTAGCTCGATCGAATCGCAGGACTTCACCGACGACATCTACATCCCCATCACCGCGTTCTGGCAGCGGATTGGCGACTGGACGATGGAGTTCAGTTCCGGTGCCCGCATCAACGAGCAGGTGGAATTGAGTCAAATCACGTTTCGCGTCGGCGAAATGGAAGACGTGTTGCCGACGGCTGACGCCATCCAGTCCATCATGGAACAACGGCATCCCAAAGGCGACTTTGCCATCATTACGCCGCTGGAATTGCTGGAACAGGCGCGCAACATGCGGCTGATGTTTATGGCCTTCATGGGCTTGATCGCGGCCATCTCACTGGTGGTCGGCGGAATTGGGATCATGAACATCATGTTGGCCACAGTGACAGAACGCACTCGTGAAATCGGCATCCGCCGCGCGTTGGGCGCTAATCAGAGCGATATTACGCGACAATTCCTGGTGGAAACCGTTGTGCTGTCCATCGTAGGGGGAGTCACCGGGATCATTGGCGGATTGCTGTGCCCGTGGACCATCACCCAGGCTCGTGAGCTGTTTGCCGTCTGGTTCCCGGAATTGATCGCCCAATTGCCGGACACGGTCCGTGATATCACGCCGATCATCGTGCCGCTGTCCATTCCACTCGCATTTGGGATCGCCGTGCTGGTCGGTATCATATTCGGCATCTATCCAGCGATGCGAGCCGCCCGACTCGATCCGATTCAGGCGCTGCGTCACGAGTAATTCGCGCTGTCCTGAAATCACTTGCTCATGTCTGATTCGCCTGCGGCTTCCGATCGTCGATCACTGGTCGAACAAATCCGCCAACTGGGCCCCTGGCACCAGAACATTCGCCTGACCGACGACTTTGAGATTCAGGATGCGTTTTCGGAGCAGGAACGCGAGCGGAAACACAACAACAATATCAGTCTGATCGATGCTCGTCACCGGTTTGAATACAAGGCGAAACTGATTTACCCCGATGGACTGGCCGGCAAACGGTTTCTGGACTGCGCCTGTAATGCCGGCGGTTATTGTTTTTGGGCACGCGAACTGGGCGCTGAAGCGGTGTTCGGATTCGACGTGCGTGATCACTGGATTAATCAGGCCCGTTTTGTGCAACAGAATCGCAGCTGCGCTCCTGTCGACAACCTTCAGTTCGACGTGTGCGACTTGATGAAGCTTCCAGAGCGGGGTATTGAGCCCGCCGACTTCACACTGTTCAAGGGCATTTTTTATCACCTGGCCGATCCCATCCTTGGACTAAAGATCGCCGCCGACATGACGCGTGAAGTGCTGTGGTTCAATTCCGCCCGGTGCTTTATCGACAACACCGAGTCTCTGTACTGCACTTTCGAGGCGCCCCAAAACCTGATGTCCGGCGTCCATGCCTTGTCCTGGACACCCAGTGGCCCGTCGGTGATCGCCAAGCTGTTGTACTGGCTTGGCTTTCGTGACATCCGTCACGTGTTTTCCAAGGAGAACCCCGATCGACCTGGCTTTGGCCGCATGGAAATTATGGCCGCCCGCGAACCTGGCCTGCTCGATCGGTTTGCCGAAGCCGAAAGCGCCGAAACGATTGACGTGGCGAGCTACAAAAACGCTCGCCAGGCGACGGATGAGATGAAAGCCATGTTTTAACGCCGTAGCTTGGCTGCCACCGCTACTTTCTTCGACCGCGTTTTGCCTGAAGTACGCCCTGCGGTTAAGCTGGTAACTACCACTGCTTTTCATACAGGGGACAGGCTTGGCTTTGGGGGAGATTTCGATGAAGAGTTTCCGCATGGAATTTTGTCGCTCGGGTTTAATCGCTTTGATGCTGACGCTGTTGCTGCCGCATCTGGCAAGTGCGCAAACGGAGGAAAGTCGCTGGGGTGGTTCGGAAAATACGTTTAACCTGATACTGACGCGTCGAGCCGACAATGATGCGTATGGCACCAGCGCGTTCAGTTTTCGCAAAACCAGTCATAACCCGGTAGAGCACCGAAATTATGTCGACCTCGTTTTCAACGGGTGCGGGCTGCTGCATTTCAATCCGGTAGGCGGCATGACATCGCGGGTTGCCGACCTGGGTGAACAGGAAGACCTGGATGTGGACTTTGACCCGGACGAGGATCGCATCTGGGCCAGCGAGGCCTACCTGCCTGAGGAAGGACATGTTTATTGGCAGGAAATCAAGTGCGCCGGCCAGACCATGACCGTCATTTATCGCGTGCAGGACGTGGAACGTGACGAGATCAAATTGCGCTGGACCGTCGTCGAGGAAGTTGAGGGCGCAGAAGCACCACTCGGCATGGCCGGCACGATGGGCCAATGCGGCGGACAACACGCTGCGAGGTAGCGGCCGAACGCAACATACAATTCGTAGCGGTGGCTTCCAGCCACCGTTTTTTTTTGTTACAACGGCGGCTGGGAGCCACCGCTACGATCACGCATCACGCCGCGTACATCTGCAATCTCACGCCAAATGCGTTGGCGATTTCGCAAGTCGCCTGAAAATCGGGATGGCGGATGATGATCATGCCGTCGCTGCGCAAGGTCTGTTTCCAGTTACGACGTCGCGTTCCAACGGGCAACAGGTCGACCACACAGACGTGTTCGCCGTATTCGGACAGTAGACCCTCCAGTCCGGCGATCTTTTGAATCCGGCCCTGACCCTGGGCCCGCTTGAAAATGTGTGCGCTGTTGTAGCTACGATTGATGGGCTGGCTGAACGTACCGCGAGTCACAGCCTCGGCCCAACCATCATGTACGTTGAAGTCATTGGCGAAATTCATGAGGTCGGTCGTATTGGCACCGGGGGGCCGTGCTGCGATTTCACCAAAGACCGCTTCGCCATCCGGTTTCAAAAACCATTCCATGTGTGTAAACCCGGTTTGGAAGCCAAGTGCTTTCATCACCGATTTGCCCATTTCGATGCCCGGAGCAATGTATGGATCGTCGATATCGCGGATGACGATCGTTTGCTGACTGATCCATTCGTTGGTACGTCCGATCAGGGGACGTGGCCGGTACATGCACACGTTGTGGAATTTGATCTCACCGTTGACGCAAATGGTGTCAAACGTGAATTCCTCGGCTTCGATGAATTCCTCGACACTGATCTGTTGCACATGACCCAGCAATGGCAGGATTTCCTCAAGATGTTCGGCACTGTTGACACGATGCGTGTCGGCTGAACCGGCACCGGCAATCGGTTTTACACAAACCGGGTAGCCGATCTCGGCGGCGGCCTGACGAATGCCATCGGCCGACGTCGTGCTGAAGTGTCGCGGCGTGCGAATGCCGTGGGCATCCAGAACCTGCTTCATGATCTCCTTGTCGCGAAACGGCACCGTCTGTTCGTAAGTCATCCCGGGAATGCCCAGCATTTCGCGCAGCCGCGCGGCCAGTGTCATGTGGGGTTCCCAAGTGCATTGAATCTGGTCGATGGAAACGCGACGCGCCGCGTCGGCCACCTGATTCATGATGGTCGCTTCATCGGCAAATGAACCGACCTGCAGGTACGCTGACAGCGCTTCCGCAGCGATCGGGGGCAGATCGTGTTCCGGCTGGTCACCCAGTCCGATTACATTGACGCCCTGACGGGCCAGTCCACGCGTAAAGTACGGTTGTTCGACCGGAAATCCGGGCGAGATCATCATTACATTCATGTCAGGTTGCCTGGCTCATTTCTACTTTGACGTTGGTGATTATCCTTCGTAGCGCTTCCTCGACGACCCGCGTCTCCGGATGACGCACAATAATGAAACCTTCACCTTCGTAGGTGCTGCTGGCCGGCTGGCCCGGTTCCGGAATGCGTGAATCGACAACGAGTTCACCCAGCGAGCGGGCAATGTCAGCCAGCCCATGAACGTGACGAACCCGCCCGGGGCCCATGCCCCGTAAATACGCTGCCCCCGCTGCATATTTTCGTTCGCGCGCCTCGAAGTGGTTGTGGATCATCAGATGAGCCCACGCCTTGTACAAGTCAAAGTCATGGGCATATGAAATCAACGATGTGAATTGCGCACCTGGCGGTCGCGCGCCGACTTCGGAAATGGCGATCGACCCGTCGTCCCGTCGGAACCACTCCATGTGACTGAGGCCGGTTTGCATGCCCAAAGCCTTGAGCGCCGGCTCGGCGACCGCATGAATTGGTTGGTAGCGCTGCGCGTGAGTTTCCCGCGGTATGATCACACACCACTGAATCCACGGTTCGCGAACCACTTCCAAAGGACCGGGAAAGTAATGCGAAATCGAAGACCAGACCAGTTTGCCGTCAACGCAAATGCTGTCGAAAGAGTGTTCCTGACCCTGAATGAACTCTTCCACCAGGATTGGATTGTCAATGTGTGCGTCGAGTGTCTGGAGACAATCGGCCAGCGAGTCCGGATTCTCGCAGCGATAGATCCCGCGCGCTCCCGCACCCGCCGGCGGCTTGACGACGACCGGGTAGCCGACACGCTGCGCAAAGGTTGTTCCTGCCGCTACATTTTCCACCAACTGGTGCCGGGCGCATGGTACACCGGCGGCCCGTAGCACATCCTTCATTTGTGACTTGTCACGGAAGTTGGCGGCAGCCGTCGCTCCCATGCCGGGAATCTGCATTTGATCGCGAATCTCGCCCAGCGACACCTGGATCTGCTCGAGCATGCCCAGCAGCCGATCGGCCGATCCAAGTTGACTGGCCAGTGCCCTAACGCCTTGTGCCAGCTGAGCGGTGCGGATACCCTCCACCCGGTGATGCCCGGCCAGTCGCTGTCGAAGTTCAGGCGCCAGTTTTTCCACCGGATCACAGCTGACCAGACCCACCCGCGCAGCGGGCACCGAAGTAGCGGCGGCAATAAACCGCTCAGTCGCGTCCATAAAATAAGGCGCAACGAAAATGACGTTTTTCATGGCTGGCTCAACACCAAAACAGGGACGGCGAAACCCCGATCTTCGAGGAAGAGAGCAGATCCGCACACTTGAGGTGCGGTGCGGTTGTCAGCCGTCGGCACATGTTTACAAATGACTTCCGCGATTCGAGTTTGTATCATAATTGGATTCCCGTCGTAATGACTTGCGCCCGGCTTTTTCCCACATGAATGTAATTTTCGTTGAACCCGCCTTCCCGCCCAATCAAAGGGAATTTGTCCGCGCCTTGCGCGACGTTGGTGCAAACGTAATCGCCATTGGCGAATCCCCCGAATCGGCACTCGACGGCGAGTTGCGTGGCTGGCTGCTGGAATACCTGCAGGTGTCGTCGGTTTGCGATGAAGGTGTGATGACGCGAGCGGTGCAGATGGTCCAGGAGCAGATGCGGGTCGATCGGCTGGAGGCGACCATCGAGGCCCACATCATGCCAGTGGCGCGGGTGCGTGAGGCGTGTTCGATTCCGGGAATCTCGGTCAAAACCTCGTTTCTGTGCCGCGACAAGCCTGCCATGAAGGAGGCCCTGCGGCAGGCTTCGGTGCCTTGCGCCCAATCGATTGGCAGCGGTGACCGGCAGGAGATTCTGGATTTCGCCGATCGCGTCGGCTACCCGCTAATCATCAAACCACGTAGCGGGGCAGGGGCCTCGGGCACGTCCCGCGTCGATGATGCTCACCAACTGGAATCGGCCCTCGGTCTGTCGCACGTCGGCGACGGCGGCGAGGTTGCCGTGGAGGAGTTTATCGAAGGCCACGAGGGCTTCTACGACACCATCACGATCGGCGGTCAGGTGGTGCATGAGTTCATCACGCACTATTTTCCCAACGTGCTGGAAGCGATGCGGCACCGCTGGATCTCACCCCAATTCATTACGACCAACCGCGTCGACTCGGTTGCGGAGTACGACGAAGTCAAAACACTCGGTCGCCGCGTCATCGATGCACTGGAATTTGAGACGTCGGCCACGCATATGGAATGGTTCTTTGGACCAAGGGGCCTGAAGTTTTCGGAGATCGGCTGCCGCCCGCCGGGTGTCCGTGCCTGGGACCTGTACGGCGCGGCCAATGATCTGGATCTGTACCGCGAATGGGCCATGGCCGTGTGCCATGGTCGGCCCGATCGTCAGGCATCGCGGCGGTTCAGTGCTGGTATCGTCGCACTGCGACCCAATCAGGATGGTCACGTCACGGGATATGAAGGCCTCGAACAGATTCAGCAACGGCACGGCGAGTGGATTATTGACTACCACATTCCGCCCGAAGGCACTCCAACCCAGGGCGTAGAGGCAGGCTACATGGCCAACGCCTGGATTCGCATGAAGCACCCGGATTATGACGAGTTGCGGAGAATGCTGGACGACGTAGGTACCACCGTCAGGGTTTATGCGTCGTAGAGTGATCCATGAGCAAACCGTCGCAGCGTCGTCTTGTCCTGCTGGGTCCACAACCCGAGTATGTTTCGCTGCGCGAGGCGCTCGGGCGTCTGGATATCACCTCACCAGTCGCCTTTGTCACTGCGGGTTGGGAAGATGAAGAGAACGACCCGCAGCAATTGCAACCGCTGGTCGACGCCCTTCCAGCCGGCTCGTTCAATCTCAATCTGTTTGAACGAAGCGAACAACTGTTTGCCGACGACTCGGAAGTGATCGAGCTGCTGCGAGACCGTCAGGACGAATTGCGACACCTGCGGGACGTCTACCGAATGCGTCTGGATTGTGCTCTGGATGCCGCCCGGCGCGTTGTTCGACGCCAGGAAGAACTGATTGATATTCAGCCTGAACGCGAATCCGCCATCGACATGGTGCGGCAGCTGGATCGCGACTACTTTGAACGCACTGGCGTGATTTGCCACGACTACGAACGCCGCCTGGGGACCGCACGACGTCCGCAAGTCAAACTGCACCGGGAAAAAATCAGTAAGCAACTCGATCAGGCGGCAGCGATTGTGATCAGCGGAGGTCATGCCGCGATCATCCTCAACCGCCTGAAGATTTTTGGCTTGCTGGAAACCCACACGAAATTGCCGATTATTGCCTGGTCGGCCGGGGCCATGGCGTTGTCCCAACGCGTGGTGTTTTTTCATGACTCGCCACCGCAAGGGCGGGGGAACCCCGAGGTGTTGCGGGCCGGTATGGCACTGTTTCGCAAATACCTGCCACTACCAGACGCCCGCAACCGCCTGCGACTGGATGACAAGTTGCGTGTGGAGCTTTTTTCACGCCGTTTCAACTCGCACCAGTGCGTGATTTTTGACGAACATACCTTGCTGGATCGCAAACGCGGCAGATGGACGGTCTCCGATCGTGCCCAACGACTTGGTGAGAATGGTCAGTTGGTGCAGGTGAGCGCATGATTCAGTCGTTTCCTGACAAATTGACCAGTCAGTCCAGCAAATCAGACAT
>JBPCVB010000855.1:0-6078 GCA_051010855.1 Pirellulaceae bacterium
AGGTTGCCGTGATCCTGGCCTGTTCCACTATTTCCCGAAACATCTGGGTGGAAAATGGTGTGTGCCACAATTTGACGTCATCGATATCGGAAAAGTCCCTGAATTGGTCCGCCTGGGCATCAACATCGAAAATCAGTTTTAGCCTGACATCGCCTGTCAGACTGTTTTCCACGTCCAGCATGCGACTGGATATCGACTCGGGCTCGGCCACGACCAGTGCAGTCACACGGTCCAGCATCTCTGCAGTAATCGGGTAATCCAGTTTGTCCACCGATTCGTCGATCGACAGATCGAGATCGCGCAAAAGTTGAGGATTGGCGACGACCTGATCCAGCGTGGCAATGGTGCCTGGATTCTCACCCGGCAAGGCCAGGCCCAATCGGGTGTCAAACAGATACAGTTGATCACCAATCGCAACGGCGCAAATCCATTCCTCGTACGGCCGCGAGGATTCTTCATCCGCGTCGACGGCGAGAATAACGGCGGAAATATCAAGTTGGCGACAAAGCTGAATAAAGATATGAGCGCGTTCCAGGAAGTCGCCTTTGGCGTAGGTCAGGACCTGCCACGGAAAGCGTACATAGCCAGGGCCAGCGGTTCCGGTTTCGGGCGGCCAAGCGCCCGTATCAGGATCGGTCATCAGTGCTTCGTCCTTGATGATTTCCGGTGTAGGCCACGGTAAGGCTGGCAGCGGGTGGATGTTACGCACGGTCCAGTCAAACAACCTGGTTGCCGTGGCCAGTTCCTCAACCTGAACACGTTCAAGATCGGGATACAGCAACTCAAAAGAATCAGCGAGCAGATTGTCCGATTCTTCGAGGCCGGCCTTGAATTCCTCGTCGGCCTGATGCAATGCAACCTGGAACATGTATTCCTGATTAACAATCTGGTTGGATTGGGCCACACGGTTGGCAATCTCGCGATACCAGAAACTCTGCTGGAGAAAACTGGCGTCGTTGGCAAAATACACGTTGTCGTCGAGCCGAGTGAATACCGTGTGGTTCTTGACGGGATCTGGCAAGGTATTCGCCAGTTCCGGCAACGTCCATGACGTCGATGGTTCTTCCAGCGACGTGCGCCAGCGATTCAGGCCTGAATTAACCTTGTCGCGAAAATCTTCCAGCTCGTATCGTTCCAGACTCTTGATGTATTCCATGGTGTTGGCGAGCTGGTCGCTCTGCGAATACACCGAAACGGTTTCCAGGTCCTCGATTTCAGCAATCGAATTGTTGGAGCACCCAGCCAGGCACATCAGGCACAAACCTGTCGATGCTGAAAGGATTGACAACAGGCGATGGGGTCGTTTGCGGGTTGATTTCATGGTCAAAATAGCTGTGGTGAAAAGGGGCTGATTCGTATTGTGAATGGAATCAGCGTGTTTGCATATGCGTCGGGTCAAGACAGCCGCGGATGGCACACAGGGATTCCAGCAATCCGTTCATTTCGGACAACGGAAAGATGTTGGCTGCATCACTGGGGGAAGTCGATGGATCGGGGTGAGTTTCCACGAAAACGGCATTTGCACCAATCGCTACGGCGGCGCGGGCCAGCGGAGCAACCATCTCCCGATTGCCAAGGGTGATGCCTTCGCTGCCGCCAGGCTGTTGAACGCTGTGTGTTGCGTCAAACACAACAGGCACCCCAAGGTGCTGCATAGCCAGGATGCCAGAAAAGTCGTTAACCAGTTTGCCGTAGCCAAAGAAGGTGCCGCGTTCGGTCAGCAGAACGTTTTTGCAGCCCGAGCCGCGCAGTTTCTCGACAACGTATTTCATGTCCGCGGGTGACATGAACTGTCCTTTTTTGACATTGACCGCCCGACCGGTGGCGGCAGCCGCTACCAACAGATCGGTCTGGCGGGCGAGGAAGGCAGGAATCTGCAGCAATTGGCAAACGTCGCCGGCGGGCCTCGCCTGGTGGGGCTCGTGAATGTCGGTCGTGACCGGAACTCCGACATCCGAATGAACACGCTCAAGAATTCGCAGCCCTGCCTCGATGCCCGGACCGCGTTCCGAATTCAGGCTGGTGCGATTGGCTTTGTCAAACGACGCCTTGAAAACCAGCGGTACCTGGAGCCGGGCACAAATGGACTTAAGCTCTTCCGCGATCTTCAGTGTCATCGCCTCATTCTCAATCACGCACGGTCCGGCAATCAGCAACAAGGGCTCGTCGCCTCCGCAGCGGATGTCGGCTATTTGTGCGATGCTTCCTGACATGAGATTTACTGAGTCGCCTCAGGAACTTGATGGGCGGTTTGTTCGATTCCGTTTTTTCGGGCCCACACTTGTGGCACGAATATGTTCAATCGTTGTGGAACGACTTCGAGTTCCAGCGGCAAATGCCCGCCCGGATCTCCATCCAGCTGGTATGGCACTTCCTCTTCCGCTTCGATCCGAATCCGGGTGACTCGAGCCACATTGGTGTCTTTCCACCGCCGATGACGTCGCATTATGATTCCGGCCAAATACAACAGTCCGTTGGCGAGGTTGCCGCCACGAAACGCGCACAGGTCCAGTTGCCCGTCCAGGGCGGAAGCCTGATCGGCGATTGGCAATCCCATAGCGTACCGCGGTGCGTTGAACACAAAAGCCCATTTGGCCCGAATCGGTTTTGACTCGTCATCACAATAGATGGACAGGGTCGGATATCGATACTTACGAATCGAATTGATGATTGGTTTGGCGTAAGCCCAGTGCCGGATGTTGCCCTTGCGGATTTTGTGCACCTGATGGACGACTTCGGCATCGAAACCACAACTGGCCATGACCAGAAATAGCTGCCCGTTAGCCCGACCGGTGTCCAGGCAGGCGGAAATCCCCTCGTCGATGACCCGAGCGACGCCCGGCGGGTCAAAAGGCATTCGTAGATGTTTGGCCAGCAGGTTCTCGGTACCCTGGGGCAGGATGGAAAACGTGGTGGAACGGGGCAATCGATTGGCCAGCAAGGCGATCGTGCCGTCGCCCCCCGCTGCCACGACTGTCCGCAAATCAGGACGTGTGTGTGCCATTTCATGGATGACGTCCATGTCCGACTCGATACCCACCTGAAAGTCGCGAGCCACCAATTCATCGGCTAGCTGGTCCGCTGCCCGCCGGGTTGAGCTGGATCCCGCATTCGGGTTAACGGCGATGATAATCGCCCGTCGTTGTTGAACAGGGATCGAATTGTCGCTGGGCGATGTCATTGGACAGACCGGTTACCGGGGCGAATTCGAGGCCGAAATCCGTGATTACCCTACTCTATCGCGGATTCAGGGGAAATGTTCAATTCTGCCTGGTTGGGCAGCTCGATGTAGCGGAATCAAACAGGGAGTCAGAGTTGCCGGAATGGGCAGCAAGTTCCAAAAACGACGGGAATTTCGCAAACGCACGGCTCTCCGACAAAAATTGCGGGACCTCATGCTTCTGGCACGTCGTCTGCTTTAACAGATGGTGGATCGGCCGGATTCGGCTGGTCACTGGCCGTGAGGTCTCAGACGTCCCAAGTCATTAAATGGTTGCCTTGCCCCTGGCCATTTAATTTGCCGAATCGTATTCGGCTCGTCCGGGACCTCGCATCAGCAATTTTTATCCATTATGCCTTTTGCCCGCTACTTCCGGGGAGCAAAGAGGCCGGAACCAGTGATGGTTCTTCGTTGGTTCGCCAACGAGACAAGATGCCTGCCGAATCCGGCAGGCATTTTTTTTGTTAGGCCATGTCTGGTGCTATTAGTCCGGCACAAATGCCTCGGGACGGTCGATCACGAAAAGATGACCGTGATCGCCGGTGAGGATGACGGCGGTTTGATCCCAGCAATCGTTGTTCTCGGCCCACTCGCAGACGGCCTGGAATGCCGCTTCGCCACTGAACACCGCACCAATAGAATCGTCGACGTTGTTTTGGTGGTTTGCCCAGTCGACATCGCCGGCCTCAATCATCAGCCAAAAGCCGTTTTCGTTGCGTTCCAGTACCGCCAAAGCGGACTCGGTCATATGTCGTAGCGTCGGATTGGCAGTCTTCTCTTCCTCGCTGTATTCCTCGGTTCGCGAGATGCCACTGGTCGGTTGGTAATCTCCGTTGGCCGTCGCATAGGGCAGATGTCCCTCGCTGGTTCCAAAGAAACCAAATAGTCGACGATTGTGCCGAATCGCTTCAGCGGTGGCCTCGGCCAACACTTCGCTGCCAACGCGGCTGTCGTCCCGCAGCGCGACCTGGTAGCGGCCACCGTGAGCGGAATCGATTTTGGCCAGATCATTGCGGCAAAAATACTGATTGGCCGGCGAGAAATTTTCGCCCTGTGAAGCGATCACTGATTTGATCGATTCTTCGGGAACGGTCTCGCCCCATCCGCAACCGATCACAACATCCATGCCGGGCAACGGTGTGCGATTGAATGCCGATGGCAATCCCAGCATATCTCGAGCCAGGTCCTGATAGTCCGAACGCGACACATTGTTGGCATAGGCGCAGGCGGGCGTGGCGTGGCTGAACGGGACGCTGGTCACGGCGCCGATCGCAAATCCCTGTTCCTGCAACTCACGTGCGATCGGCATCAATGGCTGGCCTTCCGGATCAACATTGATTGCTCCATTGTAGGTCTTGGCGCCACAAGTCATGGATGTCGCCGAAGCGGCCGAGTCCGTGACGACGTGCGGAATATTGCGGTCGTCGCCCAGCAAATAGGGGTAGCTGGCCGGTGTCGACCAGGGTGTATATCCGCCGAGTTGCGAGCTGTAACCGCCGGTGCATTCTTCATCCAGTGACGTAATGAGCTGCGCGTTCACATCTGTTTTTGCCTTGCGATGCGATGGGCTGGTAACCATCCAGCCAAAGTCCGTTACGGTTTGGTCGTAATCCTGGTAAGCAAGGCCGTTGCCCGGTCCTTCGCTGTACGTTACGGCACGATTTCGGTAAATCGCGGCAATACGAGTTGTCTCCCAATCGAGTCCGTCAAAGATTACCAGCACGATATACTTCTTACCTTGCTCGATCGCCATTTTTTGCAGGTGGTAAATGTCCGTTTGATCCATATATTCAGCGGCGGGATCAAATGATTGCTCGGGAGGTTGGCCGTATAGTTCAGACAGTCGCAGGAGATCGCGATAGATGCTGTTCTCGCCCGTAAACGCATCCAGCGTGATGCCAAACGAATAGACTGGAACCAGCCGGTTTGAATGATTGGTGGTGGTGGAGTAATCGTCAGGATTAACGCCCCAATGTCCCCAATCGGCAACTTCATTTTCGATCGCATCGGTCTGCATTTGCCACAGCGAATCGCCGACCACCGTCGGGGGTCGATCCCATAGTGTTCGTGTCATCACAACAATGGCTGCAACGACCAGCACCATGGCGAGCAGGATCTTGAATCGTCGCCAGCCGTTGCTCATGAAACGCGCTCGGTTTTCAAATTGCGGGAGATATCGGTGTAGGTTTCGGGACGGCGGTCGGCAAACCGGTGGATTTCGTGTTTGTCAGGCACGCGAACCAGATGTTTGTTGCGAGCAATCGCCGGGTCGAACTCTGCAATCAGAATAGCCTCGCGGTCGTGATTGGCGAATGTCAAATCGTAACCGTCCGGATGACAGATCTTGCTTTTGCCGATAAACCGGAAGCCACGTTCCTCGCCTACCCGGTTAACCGCCATGTAAAACACATTATTTTCCAAAGCTCTGGCGTTGGGAATGCAGTCGGCGGTACTGCCCGAACCCGGAGGCCAATTGGTTGGCAAGACAATCAGATCGACATCGTGCAACGCCAGAATTCGCGCTGGCTCGGGAAACGAACAGTCGTAGCAGATGTTCATTCCGATCGACACGCCGTCAATCACGACAGGCTCGAACGATTCGCCTGGTGTTGTAAACCGGTCCACACCCAGCATCGGCAGATGGACCTTGTGATAGACATGAATGTTCCCGTCACGTGTGGCCAGGGCGCAGCTGTTATAGACGTGCTCGCCAGACAACTCAAGAAATCCGAACACGACGTGCACGTTAAAGTCGCTGGCGAACTGCCGCACCTGATCAACAGGCTGACTGTTGATTTCCACAGCGTTGTCACGTGCTTCCTGAAGGGACTCGAAGCAGTAACCGCTGAGGAAACATT
>JBPCVB010000856.1:0-3967 GCA_051010855.1 Pirellulaceae bacterium
AGACACTGACCCGCACCGGCTCTGTTATAGGCACGCCGGCGTACATGGCTCCGGAACAGGCGGCCGGCGCGCGGGGTCAGGTCGGCCCGACCAGCGACGTTTACAGTCTGGGTGCCATTCTTTATCACATGATGACGGGGCGGCCGCCGTTTCAGGCAGCTTCACCAGTCGACACGGTCCTGATGTTGCTGGAGCAGGATCCTATCACTCCCCGGGTAATAAATCGCCAGGCTGATCGGAGTCTGGAAATGATTGCCATGCGTTGCCTGCAAAAACCGCAGGACCTGCGTTACAAGTCCGCTGGCGGTCTGGCTGACGATCTGCAGGCGTTTCTGGATGACAAGTCGGTATCGGCAACACGAGGTCGTTTTGGTCACGTGATGACATCGTTTTTGCGCGACACGCATCATGCCAATGTGATGGAGAACTGGGGCTTGTTGTGGATGTGGCATTCCCTGGTGCTGTTCGCGGCCTGTGCGGGAACCCAGGTCATGTACTGGATGGGGGTGGAGAATCGCTGGTTGTACTGGTTTTTGTGGGTAGCCGGATTTGGTGCATGGGCAATGATTTTCTGGTGGTTGCGGCGGCGTATGGGGCCGGTGACGTTTATTGAGCGGCAGATTGCGCACTTGTGGGCCGGCAGTATCTTCAGCGTTGGCGCGATGTTTCCGCTGGAGTGGTATCTGGACATCCCGGTGTTGCGTTTGTCGCCGCTTCTGGCACTGGTGGCCGGCAACGTATTCCTGGTCAAGGCCAGCATGTTGTCGGGCGGCTTTTATGGCCAGGCCGTCACGTTTTTCATCACGGCGTTTGTCATGGCGTTGTTCCCTGATTTTGCGTTACTGATCTTTGGCGCCGTCTCCGCAGCCTGCTTCTTTCTGGCAGGATTGAAATACTACCGCAAGACGCAACAGTAGCTGAGTTCTGAACCGCAATCGTGTTCTGCCTGTGTCGATTGTGTTTGCTGTGCGGATGATGACGGCCCAATCGGGGAATCATTGTTCATCTTTGGCAACCCCGCGCGCAAGACGCAAAGTTTTTCCTGCTTCCTCGACCGTCAAAGTTTGACTGCGGGTGTATCTGACATAGGTTTCAGGTGAACGCGGACAAACGCCGCAATCCGGAGCCTGTCGTATTGGCGGGCCCACCGCGACCAAAGCCAAAAGCAGAGGTTGAAAACATTGCCTGCAACGTATTCGGGGTGACACCCGGATGAACGTTGGGAAATCGCTGGATTCAATGCAGGCTAACGTTGCCCCTTGGCAATGGTTTCAGCGAACCCATGGGTTTTTTTTGGTTGAGCGGACACCTGTCGTTTCGCTCGGTCTCGCGAGAGACACAGTCATATCCTGTCGGAGGAAGACATGAAAAATTTTGCTCTTAAAGTTCAGCGTTTTCTGAAATCGGAAGACGGCCCCACCGCGGTTGAGTACGCCATCATGCTGGCTCTCATCGTGATCGTTTGTCTGACCGCGATTCAGGCCATTGGTACCAACGCCAGTTCGGCCTTTAATGATATCGCTACCGATATCAACACCGCTCGTCAGAAGGGTGGTTTCTAGTAAACCCCTGGACCTTGACGGTCATTTGCACAGGCCCCCGCGGGTATCTGCCCGCGGTGGGCTTTTGCTATGTACAGTCCCAACGATTCTGATCATTGCAGCAATCAAATGTATCCCATCATCCCTGCCGAAAGTTACACGCACGCATTCGAGATGGTCTGTTGTTTTTTTACGATCATCGCCGTATTCGCGAGCTACATTTTGACAATGCGAATCTAGGGCAACCGGATTTACCGTCACGGAGAACCTGGATTCCGTGACCCGTATTTATCAACAAAACACTTACGTCATTCGCCGTACCACAACCCCAACCTACAAGGATCGCTGGCCTCCAAGTCAGCGAAATGCAGTCCCCTCGGAGAAACCGGAATGACTTTTTTTGAAACATTAACGAACGGCATGATGGAAAACTGGCAGTATTGGCTGGTTAGCATCGTGTTGGTGGTGGCAGCCGTCATCGACGGTATCCAGCTGAAAGTGCCCAATTGGCTGACGTTCCCGATGATCATCAGCGGCTGGGTTTTTAGTGCCATGGCTTACGGCATGGCCGGCGAAGGCTGGATGGTCGGTCTGGGCTGGTCAATGGCCGGTACCACTCTGGGACTCTGCCTGCTGCTGCCCGCCTACGCCATCGGTGGCATGGGAGCCGGCGACGTCAAGCTGATGGCCGGTATCGGTGCCTGGGTGCACTGCTGGATCACCTTTTACGCCTTTTGCCTGTCCACGATTTTTGGAGCGGTCATTGCCGTGATCATGGTCTGGCGAGCCGGAAAAATGAAACACCACTCGGACCAGTTCAAGCACATCGTCAATGAAATTGTGACGGTCCGAAACCCGGAAGCCCTGTCAACCATCGCAGCCGACCGAAAGAGCTCGATGATGTTGTTGCCATACGGGATTCCGATTGCCATTGGAACCATCGTTTACTTTGCGTGGACCGGATTGTTGGTCTGATCGACAAGCACCACGTGAGTAAACCCAGGTTGACTGCCTGGAATAACTGGAAGTCACTTCCGGATTGTGCTGGATTTCTTCAGGAATCGGGCACACCCCGGTAAACATGTACAAATGGGTGCGCGATGTCGATGCAACTACAAGGTTGCTATCAAAACGAGCACGCAACTTGTGCTGCTGCTTCACCGAGGCAGCGAGCAACTGTATGGAAGCAGTTCAATGCCCGGACGGAGACCACATGGTCGCCGTCTGACTTGCACGGAGGGTCGGTCGATGTTCGGCATTCACCGTGAATGTCGCGTCGGCACAATCGACACAAAACCTACATTTTTAACAGCATTGATCGAGGAAACCTTCCAATGAAGTCCAAATCCATTTTCCTGATCGCGGTTTCGCTCGGTTTTGGCCTTGTCGCCGCGATTGGCATTACTCAGGTCATGGGGCGCAGCAACAAGGCTGCTGATACCCCCGAGGTCGCCAAACTGCCCGTTCTTGTGGCAATGGAGGACCTTGATATCAACACTGAATTGACGCCCGAAATGTTCTCGGAAGAACAGTGGCCGGCCGAGATGGTTCCCGAAGGAATCGTCGCCAACTTTGAAGAGATCAAAGGCAAGGCCGTAACTGCCCGCGTCGGTAAAAAAGGTACTGTCTTCCTATCCAGCCTGATCGACGTAACCAAACTGCGGGACAAGATGATCCCGGCTGGTTACAAGGTCATTGGTATCAAGATGGGTGCAGACGACCACCTGTATGGTCTGCTGGAACCCGGCGATCTGGTTGACATCATTGGAGTGTTCCGTGGCAGCCGGGGCGGTGGCTCGACCTCCCGCACCTTCCTGCGTGCTATCCGCGTCTGGTCGATTGCGGCCAAAACCAAGAAAGACGTCGAACAAAATCCAACGGCCAAGGGCAGCACAGTGATTGGCCTGCTGGTAACCGAAAAGCAATCCGAGCAAATCGTCCTCGGTCAGCGAATTGCCGAACTCAAACTGGCCATGCGTAGTCAGGAAGAGGCCGATGCCGCCAACTTTAGTGCTGGTACCGGATTCGGTGACTTCGAGAGCGGCGGTAACAGTGGCGGCGTGCTGCGAATGTTCCGCGACCTTGCCAATCAGGGAGAGAATGCCGGTGGCGGCAAAGCTGCGGCTGCACGCGATCAGTGGACGGTGACCGTGCACACTTCCGAGGGACCCACCCAGTATCACTTCGATCGTGACGCAGGAATCGTTCCCACCAAGATTGAAGGTTTCGCTGGTCAACCCGGCCTCGAAGGCGAAGGTGCCATGCAGGACATGATGGACCTTGAGGGTGGTAGCGACGATACCGATTCGGATTCCTTAATCGAAGATTTGGATTCTGAGCCTAGCATGTAATGCAATCAATTGTTGGGCTGATTTGATCGAATTACCTAAGGCGGACGGTGCGGTAAAAACGCATGTCCGCCTTTT
>JBPCVB010000857.1:0-3384 GCA_051010855.1 Pirellulaceae bacterium
ACACCCACATACCAGGTATTTTCACTGAAGGCGGAAAATTTTTGAGTCCCGAGTCGATCGACCATAAAATTCAGCTAGGCGATGAAAAGATGATGATCAATATCGGCAGTGTAGGCCGACCACGCGACGAAAATCGCCGCGCCTGCTATGCCGTGCTGGATCTGGACGAGCGCATCGTGGAATACCATCGTGTGGAGTACGACTACACCGTAACAGCCAAAAAAATCTATGACATTCCCCAGCTGGACAACATGCTGGGCGATCGCCTGTCGCGTGGCAACTAGTTTACAATAATCCTAAATCGCCTTATTCAACCCGACAGAATCCTGTGACGCGGCTGGCCATCATCAGCGATATTCATGGCAACGTTGAAGCGTTGCGCGCGGTGCTGGATGACATCACCGAACAGAACGTGGACCAGGTCTATTGCCTGGGGGATGTGATCGGATACGGGCCAGATCCCTGCGCCTGTATCGACCTGTGTCTGGATTTTGGATTGTGTCTGCTCGGCAATCATGACAACGGCGCACTGTTTGATCCCGAGGGATTCAGCAGTGGGGCCGAACGAGCAATCTTCTGGACGCGTGAGCAGATCGAAAAGGATGACGGAGACAACCAGGCTCGCTGGTCGTTTTTGGCCGGGTTGCCGCGCACGCATCGCGAAGGTGATTTGATGTTTGTGCACGGTTCGCCACGCAGCCCGCTGTGCGAATATGTGTTTCCTGAAGACGTATACAACGAACGCAAGATCCAGCGGATCTTTGCCTTTATCCAGCAGTACTGTTTTCAGGGACACACCCACGTACCTGGAGTGTTCACGGAGGACTGCCGGTTTATGTCACCGCGTGACCTGAGCGGGACGTATCGTCTTAACCAGCAAAAGGTCATGGTCAATGTGGGCAGCGTCGGCCAGCCGAGGGATAACGATTCACGCAGCTGCTATGTGATCCTTGAAGATCGGGAAATCACCTACCGCCGCGTCGAATATGACTGGACCGTGACGCGGCAAAAGATCTACGACACGCCTGAACTGGACGACTTTCTGGGCGACCGTCTGGGTGAGGGCCGATAGTCGCCGGGCTGGCGAACACTTGCCATAATCCATGAACCCGGCCCTGCCCCCCGGCGACTGGCGCGGATTGACCGCCTTAAACCGGCATCGAGACACCTGAAATGGACTTTTTCGGCCATCGGGCAACTCCCCTTCCAGGATTTTTACGAATTTAGAGAATAAGGATTGTTGATTTCAGTCATCGGGACGACGCGGGCCGTATCATCATGTGCCGCTGAAAGTGGCTGCCAGGAGGGCAGCAGCAAGGAATTCCCGCGATCCTGGAGTCTGGTTGGCTTGACGACCGCCACCAAATCGGTCGGCCAGCTTGCGCAATCGTGGCCGACCCGCCGGCTAATCGCCCCGTTCGCTTTCCCTGCAGACCGTGTCAATTCGTGGAAAAGAAAAGCACATTACCGTTCATAATGACGATGACCCTGGTCTTTATTGGGCTGGTGGTCGTTCAGTCAATGTTCTTCAAGCCCAAGATTCCCGACGCGGCCAACGAGCAGAAGACGGTCAAAAACCAGGAAGACAATGAGCTGGCCGCCGCCCCGGGAAACCAGGGTGACGAAGAACAAACAGCCGAAAATGATGCTGCCGATCAACAGGCTGACACAGAACCCGAAGCCGACACCGAACCGAGGCAGGAATTTCCACGCAAATTTGTCCGGCTCGGCGAATTCAGTCCGGAGGCGCCTTCGCTGGTTGTGCTGGTGGATTCACGTGGTGCAACACTGCATCGCGTGGAGTTGAACGATCGCAGACCGAATGGGGACATTCGTTTTCGCGATGTCGATTTCCGCAATGCCTGGATCGGCCATCTGGAACTGGAAACAACCGAATCCGGTTGTGTCGCCCGCGAGGTTACTCCAGGAACACCGGCTTACCTGGCCGGCGTGCGCGAAGGCGACGTGCTCAAAAGCATCAACGGCGAACCGGTCGTCAGTCCCGAGGACGCTGACACCATGTTGGCCCTGATCCCCGCGGGCCGGCAGATTGACGTGGAAATAGTCCGCGACAACAAGGTCGTCCAGTACGTGGTTACGACCACTCGGATGCCCATGCAGGTCGTGCGTCCAACGCCCGACGATCAATTGACGGAGATGAACCAAAAACGGCGTGGATTCCAGTGGACCTTGAAACAACAACAGATGGGTGAATGGCCGGACCTCGATGAGCAAATGCGGTTCGCCAACTGGGAGTCCGAGTTGCTGGAGATCGATGGCCGGCAGGTCGCCCAGTTCAAGTACAAATTGCCAGTAACCGAAGATGGGCGACGGTTTGAAGTCGTCAAGCGATACAGCTTGCCCGGTACGGACGAACGTAATTTTCACATTGTGCTGGACCTGGAGATCCGCAACCTGGGCGATGCAGCTGCGACGGTTAACTATGAACTGTGCGGACCTGTGGGGGCGCCCAAGGAGGGCTGGTGGTACCAGCAGAAAATTCACGGAAATACGTGGGCATTTTTCCGCATGGCCGGTGCTCGAGACCTTGTCATGTCCTCATTGGCCAGACACTTCTGGTTTGTCAGCGGGCCGCAAATCGTCACCGACAAGGAGAACGACTTTGCGGGTACACCCCTGGTCAGCAAGGGCGATACGCCGGATCAACGCAACATTCGGTTTCTCGGTGTTGATGCCCAGTATTTCAACGTTGCCCTGTTGCCTGACAACCCTGACTATGAGTGCTTCAGCGCCTTTGGCCTGACTGCCTCCAAACTCGATGACAACAAGTCCCGACGTCGTCGCACCACGGATGTCAGTTTTGTGATCTACTCCAATGCGTTGGAGTTGCAACCGTGGGACGAGTCCAGTCCCGATACAGCCTACCGTGAATCATTTCGCATCTTTGCCGGACCCAAGGAACCAGCGGTTCTGGAAGCCTATGGCTTGCAGGATACGCGCACGTTTGGCTGGTTTGCCATGTTCTCCAAGCCGTTGATCTGGCTGTTGCACTGGCTTTACAAGTTGACGTTCAGCTGGAGTTACGGCATTGCCATCATCATGCTGACGGTCATCGTGCGGATGTGTATGGTGCCGATCAGCCGCAAGGCTGCCCTGAACGCCCAGATGATGCAGCACTTGTCGCCGGAAATCAAAAACATTGCTGAAAAGTACAAGGAGAATCCCGAGAAGCGGATTCAGGCCCAGCGCGAGCTGTTCGCAAAATACAATTACAATCCGCTGGGCGGATGCATGTTGATGTTCCTGCAGCTGCCCATCTTCCTGGGTCTGTACCGGGGCCTCAGTGTCGACATCGCCTTGCGTGACGCGCCACTGTTTCCAGGCATGTCATGGTGTTCCAACCTGGCGGGCCCTGACAAGCTG
>JBPCVB010000858.1:0-2926 GCA_051010855.1 Pirellulaceae bacterium
TGTCCCGGTAGTGGTCCTCCAGCGTCTTTTTGATCGTCAAAAGTTCCTTATGCACCTTGCGGTTCCAGCGTGGCATTTCGCTGACAGGCTGCGGCGTACGAATGCCCGCCACGACATCTTCACCCTGCGCGTTCACCAGGAACTCGCCGTAGAACTTGTTCTCACCGGTCGAAGGATTGCGGGTGAAGGCCACGCCCGTTCCCGAGTCGTCGCCCATATTGCCATAAGCCATGGCTTGCACGTTGACGGCGGTGCCCAGCAACCCATGAATCTTTTCCAATTCACGATACTTCTTCGCACGCGGAGTATGCCAGCTCTTGAAGACCGCTTCGATGGCCAGTTCCAGCTGTTTCATTGGATCCTGCGGGAACGGCTTTTTGGCGTGCTTTTTGAATACAGCCTTATACGCGTCACACAGTTTCTTCATGCCCTCGACCGGCACGTCGTTGTCCGAATGGGCCTTGTATGACTTCTTGATCTTCTCGAATTCCTTCTCGAACAATTTGTGGCTGACATCCATTACCACGTTGCCGTACATATTGATCAGACGGCGATAGGCATCCCAGGCAAATCGCTCGTTGCCGGTCGCTTCTGCCAGACCGAGTACCGACTTGTCGTTCAGTCCCAGGTTCAACACCGTGTCCATCATGCCGGGCATCGACACGGCTGCACCGGAGCGGACCGATACCAGCAAGGGATTGTCGACGTCACCAAACCGTTTGCCCATTTCCTTTTCCAGCAGCTTGCCGTTTTTGCGAACGTCTTCTATCAGTCCGCTCGGCATTTTTTGTTTGCCCTCGTAGTACGCCGCGCAAACTTCGGTCGTAATCGTGAATCCGGGAGGGACCGGCAAACCGATGCTGGTCATTTCAGCGAGATTGGCTCCCTTGCCGCCGAGGATTTCCTTGCCAACGCCCCGGCCTTCGGTTTTTTGCTGACCAAAGTAATAGATGTTCTTTTTGCGTCCGGCAGACTTGACGGCCTTGCCATTGGTTTGGCCCGTGACTTTGCGAGGTTTACTGGGCTTGCTGAGCGTGGCTTGAGTCATTGCAGACGAATTCCGTGATAATTCATTGTTGAGAAAATCAGGGCGCGGCATCCTTGAGAGGCCGCATTGTACCGGGTGACCGAAATTCGCACGAGACACGTTTGAAGTCTCGTACCTATCGGGAGATGAATTCCCGCAGGGGCCAGCTAACGGGGAAATGCAAAACTGACTGGCTATCTCAACCGGCCGAGAAATACACGCAGATCGCAGACGTTCGTATTAGTTGGTCCCGTTTCCAGCAGGCTGCCTAGCGGCTCAAAGAAATGAAAGGAATCGTTGCGGTTCAGGAAATCGCCGATTGGCAATTCAAGTCGACTTGCCTCTGCATCAACATCGAGGTCACACCAGGACCCGGCGACGGGCGTGTTACCGTCCTCTCCGTCAGTGCCGCCAGAGAGAAACGCGAACTTGGGGATGCGGTCATGAAATTGCTCGCGCCACAGCTGTAACGCATGCAGCACCAATTGCTGGTTCCGCCCGCCTCGCCCTCGCAGCTCTGAACTAACCAGGTGCACGGTCGGCTCTCCCCCGGAAATAACACAGTAGTTGCCGTCGCCGCTGGCGAGCAGTTTTAACAATCGGTCGGCATCCTCCGTGACGTCGGGCGATTCATCATTAATTTCCTCGATCACCGAATAGCCCAGTGATCGGGCATGTTCGACCGCACCCGCAACCGCCGTTTGCACATTACCGATTACAACGTGCGGCACTTGACTGCCCTCTGCCGCTGCCTGGTGCTGTGTTTTTTTCAGCGATCGATAAACATCCGCGGGCAGTTGCCGGCGCGGGTCATACGTTGCCAGTACCTCCAACGCCTTGTTTGCGTCTCGTTGACCGCCGACCATCGGGCCCGATGCAATCAATTCCAGGGGGTCGCCGATAATATCGGACAGCACCAGGCACAGACAGTGGCCAGCTCGACAATGGCGGGCCAGCCCTCCTGCCTTGGCTTCGTCGAGGCAGCTACGCACGGTGTTCAATGATCGAATGTCACAACCATTTTCCGACAAGTGAAGCGTGACCTGAATCAGCGATTCGAGTGTCAATGATGCCAAAGGCAACGTCAAAAGTGCTGAGCCACCACCGGAGATCAGTGTCAAACACAAATCACGAGGTCCCAGTCCCTCCAGCAGTTTCAGCATGTCACCTGTGGCAGCAACCGCTTGCCGCGTGGGAAGGTTTGCGCCCGTATCGCGAACCTGACGCACGTCAAACTCTCTCGCGTCAACTTGATGGCCATCCGGCACGTTGATCTGGCCAATACAATGAGGTCGTTGTTGCGAGGGAATGGATTCGCGCAAAGCTTGCATGAATCCGCTGGCCATGGCTGCAGTGGCTTTTCCAGCGCCAACGACACAGATGCGATCCAGTTGTTCCAGCGACCAGGTTTGCGAATCGATGCGCAACTGGTTGTCTTCAATGGTTACCAGGTTGGCAACCAGGTCGCGCGCATCGGCTGCATCGACGCCGGCTTGCCAGATTGCACGTGCATCGCGGGCCTCAGGAGACGGTGGATGTGAATGACTCACTCGTTTGTTCCACGAGCTATTCAGATTCAGAACGACGCTTGGAAACTTCGATGGAATTACCGCGATCGTTGTACATGACGTGGTCCATGTAATGTCGCATCAGCATAAGCCCGCGGCCGGATCCCATTTCGAGGTTTTCTTCCATGGTCGGATCGGGCACGTCATCCGGGTCAAAGCCTGGACCCTCGTCGGTCACCTTGAGGTAGAATTCCTGCAATGAAGAATTGACCACGACATGGACCTTTTTTTCCGGGTCCAGCCCGTTACCGTGCTTGATCGCATTGACGATGGCTTCTTCCAGTGCCATGTGGATGCCAAACAGTTCGGCTTCGCTCCAGCCGATCCGCTG
>JBPCVB010000859.1:0-10034 GCA_051010855.1 Pirellulaceae bacterium
GTGCGATGGCAATATATCGGAAGCCGCGCGCGTGCTGGACATTCCCCGTCGCACGCTGCAACGCAAGCTGAAGAAACTCGCGCCGTAATGTGATGCCAACTTGATGCGTGAAGCCACCTTGAAACGCTTTGCGCAAATACGGCCTCTGGGAATCCCCAAATTCCACCTGTAACGATTGGCCAGGACAGGCAAGGCCGCAGGCCCGACATGACAGCAGTTGTGGCACGCGGTTTCCGCCTTGATTGCTGATCACCGTGCCGATTTCCGATGTTTATCGAGGCAGATCGCGGAGCAGGTGATGCGTAATTCTGGATGGACAACGATACTTCGCCAGCTGGTATTCGGTTGCGTTCTTTGCTGCGCTGTCTGGATGGTTGGTTGGCCACCGGTACGCTCGCCGGAACCCTCGCCGCCACCAGCGGCGACTCCTGTGTCTGCCAGTACCACCAGTGTTGAGGTCATTGACCCGAGTGTTGAAACGATTACACCGCCATTGATCGACGAGTTGCAACAGGCCTGCGGACCACTGGCGGAGGAAGTGCGAAAGTCGCTCGGTCAATTCGATGCCGATACCTTGCTGCACAAGAACCATACTCTACTGGTCCTCGGGCTTGATGCGGCCTACCGGGATCAGGTCATGCTGGGTCAATTGAAATCCGATTTGTCAGACGACCAACTATGCGTGGCAGGCCGGATCGTTGATCGATATGAACGGCAATTTGACCAGTTATTGGCTTGTCGAACCGCGCTGTTGCAAAGCCCCACGGATCCGCAGAAAGTCAATGAACTGTTGCGATTCAACCGCATCGCAACGGTGCTGCTGACACGCAAGGTGCATCAACGGATTTTCATTGAAGTACTGACCCGCGAGCAGAAAACCGAAATTGCGGCCCGCCGCACTTCATCTGGAAAGATTACTCGCTAAACAGAACAGCAGCCGCAAGGACACCAGGCAAGGATGCCGACTACCGTACTGTTTCCCCTGATCGCAAAGATGGTTGCGCTGCTGGCTGCCGGCGTGATCACCGGTTGGCTGGCGTTGCAACCAGCTGTTCCATTCATCATCGTTGCTTCCGTGGTTCACGAAACGGAGCAAGCAGCAGAGCAGCAATCGTTCGACCGAGTCATCGCACCGTTACTGGGAGACTATTGCCTGGATTGCCACACAGACGAGGACGCTGAAGGGGGTGTGGACCTTTCGCGTCTGGATTCACAGGCGGCGGTAGAGGCCAATCTCGAATTGTGGCAAGCTGCAGTGCAGGCCATCGAATCCGGATACATGCCCCCGCAGGGCGAGTCGCAACCGGCCCCGGCAGAAATCGACGCGTTGCAGCACTGGCACGTTGACCTGATGCGCGATCTCGCTGCGTTCGGCTCACCGCGTTCGGGAATTCGCCGCCTCAATCGCCACGAATACGAGAATACGGTACGCGATCTGTTTCGCATGAGCAGCAATCCGTTTGACAATCCGTCCCGGGTGCTTATCAACGATCAATATTTCCAGCCGGCGACTCGTCACATGCCACATCATGTGATGGCGATCAGTTATTTCAGCTATGGCGAACGAAAGCCGGCGGAATTGCCGGGGCTCGGTAGTCTGCCTGCCGACCCGCCGGTGGAGCATGGTTTCAATAACGACGCCACTACGCTCAGTTGCTCGCCGCTGCAAATCGAAGCCTGTTTTGAGATCGCGCAACAGCTGCTTGGCAATTGCAAGTTTCCGGGGCGATCCGAATCGTGGGACTCCCTGTTCGTGGCCAACGAGGGACCCGCCGCTGAAACGTTAACCGTTCAGGCCGCAAAACGGCTTGCCAACTTCCTGCCCCGCGCCTTTCGGCGGCCCACCACCGACGAGGAACTGCAACGCTACGTCGACTTGTTCGATCAGCAATATGCCGGGTCTGGTTCGTTCACTGAATCCATGACGACCGTCATTTCGGCCATTCTCGTATCGCCGCGTTTTTTGTTTCGCCAGGACTTGTCAGACTCAGCTGACGATTATGCGATTGCGTCGCGATTGAGTTATTTTCTGTGGGGCAGCATGCCCGACGACACACTGCTGCAGGCCGCACGTGAAGGTCGCTTGTCGACGGAAAAGGGCGTTCGCCATCAGGTGCAACGCATGATTTGTGATCCGAAGGTCCGTTCGTTATCGACCGACTTTGGAATGCAATGGCTAAAAACTCACAAGGCGGCATTGGCCCAGCCCGACCCGGATGTGTATCCGCACTACTATCTGGCAAAGCTTTCGCCACCCGGCGTTGCCATGATGATCGAACAGATGCTGCTCTTTGAGACGATTCTTGTTGAGGATCGCAGCATTCTCGACTTCATCGATGCCGACTTTGCCTACCTGAACCGAAACTTGATGGACTGGTACGGACTGCCCGCGACATCACGGCCGACCCATGTTCGCAGCATCGCCGACTTTGAGGATTTTTTCCGCGTAACCTGGCCCGACCAGCGGCGCGGAGGTGTGCTGACGTCCGGGGCCATGCTTGTTGCCACATCGGCCACCACGCGAACCAGTCCTGTGTCACGCGGTGCGTGGGTGCTGGATGTTATCTTCAATCGCCCGCCGCCCCCTCCGCCTGCGGACGTCCCGTCCCTGGAGCAAGTCGCTGATTCGGCGAAGCGCTTCACAAATATTCGCACGCGTTTCGAGCACCACCGACGTGACCCCACATGCGCCGTGTGTCACGACCGGATCGATCCGGTCGGATTCGCATTTGAACAATTCAATGCGGTCGCCCAGTTGCGGACCGGTTACGCAGACGGCAGCCCGGTCGACGCCAGCGGGGAAGTGTTTGGCCAGAAGATTGCCCATGCCACTGATCTGAAACAGTTGATTCTGCGTGACAAGCGGCGTTTCGTCACCGGCTTTGTCGAGCACATGCTTAAATATGCACTGGGACGATCTTTGCATCCAACGGACGAGCCTGAAATTCAGCGGATCGTCGATATCGTGATGGAAAACGACTGTCGGTTTTCAGTCGTGGTTGAGGAAATCGCAGCGGGGTCGTTGTTTCGTGGACTGACCGGTGCAGACCCTCGCTTCACTCACCAGCCTGGTCTGACCCGTTAGCGTTTTTGATCGCCGGGTTTGATGTGAGCCTTGTTTTCGGCGGCATCGGCCATGTGCTTTTGTATCTGTTCTTCGGAAAACAACTGTTTGATCAGGATGCGGATTTCGTGGTTCAACCGATCCGTGTCTGCTTCCAGCGCCGCCCACGTTTCGTTTTGTTCCGCCGGATCGGCCTGGGGATTCGACAACTGTTCGCGTTGCACATTTTCAAATCTTTCGCGTAACGCGTCGTATTGAGTCTGCTCGCCCAGAATGATTTCTCGTGCCTGAGCCGTTTGCTCGTCGGTGATCACCGATTGATAGGGCATAAGCACGTACTTGATAGTCGCTTCCATATCAGGCGTGAGAAACAGCAGGTAGCGTCGCATCCAGCCGCGTTCCGGGTCGATGTTGTACGATTCCCGGGCATTCACCAGCGCGAAATCTTCGGGGCGTTTTCTTTGATTGATCTGGCACTCATTCGTCGATCCGTCAACACAATACAGATATCGATCGTTGCGAATCAGCAACGAGTCTCCGTTGGGAACCAACGAGGCCATCAGGGGCAAATCGTCGCCCAACTGGTGCACAGCCAACTCATCGCCGTCTTCACTGGCTGCAAATATGCCGATGCCGACATCCTGAAATGGCATATACATTTTGTCACCAGCCAGCAGTGGCGACGAAAACGGACGGGTACTCGTTGCTGTACGAGAACGCTTGATCAAGCTGCCATCTTCGGCATTGAAGATCTGCAGAATCCCGCTGTCGTGAAAGACGTATAGCCGCCCTTCGTAATAAATTGGCGACGAAACATTAGCTCCGTATTTTGTGTGGTCCCACAACTTGTGCGATTCTTCCACATCGCCGTGACCACCCAGTCGCACGGCAATCAACTGCTTTTCTTTGCCGCCGGTCAAATAACAAATGCCATTCACAATGATCGGCACCGAAACGACGTAATCCTGAATACCAGCGCACGTCCACAGTTGCTCGCCAGTCGCCGGGTCGTACCCTGACAACGTATGCTTGCTGGAGATGATCATTTCCGCCTGGCCATCCGGATTCATTCCAATGACGGGCGTTGACCAGCACTCGATGATCCCAGGAATCTTCCACTTCAACGAACCCGTTTGAGGGTCGAGCGCAAACACCGTTTTGCTCTCGATACTGGCGTTTACGATCAAAAGGTCGTCGAACAGAATCGGTGATGCGCTGCTGCCGAAATAATGCGTGTCGAGACCCAGGTTTTGCTGCCATAACAGCTCGCCCTTTCCATCGAAGGCAAACAAACCGGTAACGCCAAAAAAAGCGTAAACGTTTTCACCATCGGTTACCGGCGTGCTGGAAGCGAACCCGTGGCGACCCAGTTCCGGATTCATCTTTTGTTTCAGGTGCGTGCCGGTAATTTCCCGCTCCCACACCAGTTCTCCGGACTCCCGGTCAAGGCACATCAAATGATGCCGCAAGTCCAGAAAGTCTCCAGGGTCTTCGGCGTCCTCGCCAAACCCTGAATAGGCTGTCAGGAAAACCTGATTCCCCGACACGATCGGCGACGAAGCTCCGCGTCCCGGCAACTCGGTTCTCCAGCGAATGCCCTGGTCGGGGCCCCATTCTGCTGGCAATGCCGCATCCGTTGTGGATCGGTAGCCGGGTCCGCGAAAATTGGTCCAGTCTGATGAATCGGCCTGGCTGACCGTGCGCTGGTGTGGCGTCTCAATTTCATGCCCGTCCGAGGCGCCCTGGGCTGAACCCGAGGTGGCATCCGACACTTCGCAGCCGGACACGCAACACAGCAGAATGGCTACGCAGGCGACCGGTTTGGTGAGGTGAAAAAAGGCCTTCAATTGCAACATCATCTTCTGCTCCTCCGTGCCGGCAGGGTCCTGGAATCAAGCTTACCCGAAAAACCGGACCCTCCGGCAGATCGATTTGCTGTGATTCCCGTGCGATTCCGCCCGGGCCCCAACAATGATATTCGCCGGAATCAGGGCACACTGCTAAAATGAACTTCGACTGGCTGTTGGCAATCTGCCGCCATCCCGACCCGCTAAATCAGTCAACGACCCGATTAGACAGCATGACGGCTCGCCCGCTTTCGCAATTCACTTACGCTTTGGTTTCGCGCACTGGACTTGTCAGTTGCTGCGCAATCGGACTCGTTGGCGCCGCACTGCTGACCAGCCTGACAGGGTGCCGACAGGGACAGCCAGCCCAATCAAAACAGCCGTCTGAGGCCGTTGCCAACACTGTTGCCCCAGACCAGTCAAATCCTGCACCTGTGCCCACAAAAAACGCCATTGATAACGGGAGCAGGGCACCTGGCAACCAACCGGCCCAGGCTACAAACAAACTCGAACCGCATCCGGAAGTCGGAAAATTTAACGAAGCCCAGCTGGGCAAGGACCACACACTGTTTGTACTGGCGTTCGATTCCATTACCCGCCAAACCTATTTTCTGGCCAATTTTCGTCACCTGATGAACGACGATCAGGTTCGTCAAACACGCGAGCTGGTCGATTCCTACGATGGCCGGTACGCCGAGCTGCGTGATGAAAGGGCCCGTATCCTGGAAAATGCAGCCGATGGTCAGGACATCGATACGATGCTGCTGAACAACCGTGTGGAAACATTGCTTATGGGGCGAGATCTTCGTCGCAAACTGTTTCGTGAGATTTTGACCGAAGAACAACAAAAACTGCATCTGGAAGAAAGCGCAGAACGACGGGCGCGTCGTGAGGCGCTGGAAAAGGCGGCGGCGGAGACCAAACAAACCGGTTCGTCGCAATAACTTTCTGAAAAATCAATGATCCCATTATTCCATTCCATAAAACTGTCATTTGTCGTCGCGGGGCTGCTGGTCTGCGCGTTGCCAGTGGCCTGGTGGAGTGGACCCAATCCAGTTGCTCCGTTCAACATGGCCCAGGCCACGCATCACGGCACCGACGATTTCGATCAGATCGCGCGGCCTTTTCTGCAAACGTACTGCTTGAAATGTCACTCCGGCGAAGACGCCGAAGCCGGGCTGGATTTATCCAGCTTTGATTCCCAAGTTGCCGTTAATGCGGACCTCGAGACCTGGGAACTAATCATCGAAGCCATTGATGACGAGTACATGCCGCCATCGGATGAACAGCAGCCGGACGAGGCAACCGTCGATCAGCTCAAGAGCTGGTACCAGAAAACAATTGACGGTTCGGGCCAGGCGGAGGCGACGATTCCCTGGATGCGGCGGCTCAATCGCGTCGAGTACGAGAACACCGTACGAGATCTGCTGCGGATCGATGGCGATATTTTCACCAACGCTGACAAGGTGTTACTGGTCGATGATTACTTTCGTCCCGAGACGGGCCGCATGCCGCGATACGTACTGGCCCTCAGTCATTTCAGCTACATTCAGAAACGCCCGCCGCTGCTCGATGGTGTGGGCGATGTGCCGGTCGATCCGCCCCTCGAACACGGGTTCAGCAACGACTACACGACACTCAGCATTTCGCCGTTGCAGGCCGAGCGTTACTTTGAACTTGCCGTGTCGATCCTGAACAGCCCCAATCTCGCCGTAATCAGCGAGCTGTGGGGTTCGATGTTTCTGCCAGGCACCGACACAACCTACGATCAACTGGTCTCGCGAGCGCGCCAGCGGCTGAACGCCTTTCTGCCCCGCGCCTTTCGCCGACCCATCATCGACGGCGAGCTGGATCGATTTGCCAATTTGTTTGCGGCCGAATTGCGAACCAGCGGCTCCTACACGGAAGCGATGAAATCGACCGTGGCCGCCGTAATGACCTCACCGTCCTTCCTGTTCCGTCGTGACTTTTCCGAAGACAGCTACGACGAGTACCGTGTCGACCAGTTCGCGATCGCTTCGCGTTTGTCTTATTTCCTGTGGGCCACCATGCCCGATGACGAACTGTTCCAGGCAGCCCGGGAGGGCCGGTTGGGAACTCGCGAAGGACTGTTGCAGCAAACACGTCGCATGATGAAGGACAAACGCATCAAGTCCCTGGCGACAGACTTCGGCATGCAATGGCTGCAGGTTGCCAGCGTCACTTCGGCCCGGCCTGACAAGGACATGTATCCGTATTACTACGCGTCCAGGCAAGTAACACCGGGCGTCTCGATGATGATTGAACAGTTGTTGTTCTTTGAGACCATGATGATTGAGGATCGCGACATCATGGAGTTCGTACACGCGGACTGGTCCTATCTCAATCGCAACTTGATGGACTGGTACCAGGTGAACCCTCAGGAAGTCGCCGGCTATACACCTGAACGCGCCAATTACGAAGACTTTTTCCGCGTGCGCTGGCCCAACAAACACCGCGGCGGTGTGATTACATCCGGCGCTACCCTGGTCAGCACCTCGGCCACCGATCGCACCAGTCCTGTGTATCGGGGAATCTGGGTGATGGATGTGATCTTCAATCGGCCCCCGCCACCACCGCCGGCCGCGGTGCCCACGCTGGAAGAAGCCGGTCAGGATTCGCCTACCCCACTCAACTTGCGGGAGAAACTGGCGGTGCATCGCGAGGACGCAACCTGCGCGGTCTGTCACGACCGCATCGACCCGATCGGATTTGCGCTGGAAAAGTTCGACCCGGTAGGTCGTTTCCGTACGGCGTATGAAGACGGAGCGCAGATCGACTGCGAGGGTGAGCTATACGACGAAAACTATGACGGTGCCGCCCAGTTCAAAGCTGTCATCATGAGGAACGAACGGCAGTTTGTCGGCGGATTCGTGGAGCACAGGCTAAAATATGCCTTGGGCCGCCAACTGGAACTGGCCGATGAAGAATATGTCCGCACCATCGTGCAATCGGTCGGAGACCGTGACCGCCGCTTCTCTGCTGTTGTCGAAGGCATCGTGACCAGCGACCTGTTTTGTTCGCCAGCCTCTCAATAGGTACCGGGCGTACCCCACCGCTCGCCAAAAAGAAAACATATGTTCAAACCGATATCACGCCGCACCGTTCTCAAAGGCGCCTGTGCCACAATCGCCTTGCCGTGGTTGGAAGCAATGCGTCCACTTACGTCACTTGCCGCATCACCGGCAGGTGCTGCGACCGCGCCCAAACGTCTGGCGTTCATGTACATCCCAAACGGCGTTATCGGGCAGCATTGGTTTCCCGCCAGCCCTGATCAGGACTATTTGTCCACGCAAAGTCTCACGCCGCTGCAACCGGTTCGCGACGATCTCGTAGTGATCAACGGGCTCAACCGCACCTATGTTTCCGGCGAACCGCATTCCCAGGCCGCTTCCTGCTGGATGACCAGTTGCGGGCCGTATGATCGACCCGATGGTTCGACCGCCATCAACCGGACACTGGATCAGATCATCGCGGCCGAAGCGGGCAAGGCGACGCCGTTCCCGTCGCTGGAACTCAGTTGCAACAGCTTTGTCGACAACATGGAGCCCAAATTGTTCGATGCCATTTCGTGGTACGGGCCGGGTTACGACGCGCGATCGGAAAACGACCCGCACAAGGTGTTCCAGCGATTGTTTGGCGATTCGGACCATTTTAATCGCAGTGTTCTCGATACGGTAATTGAGGATGCCCAATCGCTGAGACAAAACCTGGGTCAGGCCGACCGTCGAAAACTGGATGAATACCTGGAATCGGTGCGTGCCATCGAACGACGACTCGACCACCAGGCGGAATCCAAAAACACGCTCGGGCCAGTGCAGTTTGACATGCCAGATGAAATGCCCGCCAACCGCGGCGATTATTTGCGTCTGATGGGTGACCTGATGATTCTGGCATTCCAGACCGATCAGACCCGCGTGGCAACGCTTATGGTGGGCCCGGAACGCTGGGAAACTCCGCAGCTGTACGATGGTGTGTTTGAAAAGCCGGTGCAACACCATCAAATGACCCACGACGACGCTTATGACGAAGCCGTCGCTTTAATCGACCGCTTCCACGTCACACAGTACCTGTATTTAATCAACCGGCTCAAAGCCAGCCAGGAAGGCGAGGGATCGATGCTGGACAATTGCCTGTTTGTACTGGGCAGCGGTCTGGGTGACGGCAACTCGCATTCATACGAACAGCTGCCCACGATTATCGCCGGCAGTGGCGGCGGTCGTGTGCAAACAGGCCGGGTTATCGAATGCGAAAAGGGCACGCCGCTGTCCAATTTGTGGCTCACGTTGGCGCGCGAAATGGGACTGCAACTCGACGAATTCGCCGACAGCACCGGCACGCTGAAGGAATACGTGTAGCCAGACCGGCCAAGTTTTCTTTTAACGGCTCGGGGCAACATCGGCACAGCGCTGTTGCTTCGTCCAGGTGGCTATCCTGATCGGGCTGTTCTAGAATCAGGGACATCCGTCGACCTGCGTTTCTGGAGTCCTGCGATGTCTATCCGCTACGCCGTTTGCATCGTTTTTGCCTCTCTATTTTTCTCGTTCAACCATTCCGCAATCAATGCCCAGATTGCCGAAGAGCAACAAGCTCATGTTGTCTTTGACTTGCGCCTCGACAAGTTGCGTGAGTACACCGACGTGCACGGTATCGAACTGAACGAGATGCTCCACGAAATGACCGGGAGGGAGTTCCCGCCCGAAATGATCGCTGATGTGACGCGAGTGTTCGGCGCGATTCAGCTTCCCGCCGACGAAGATGCCTGGAGGGGCACGTCGAGAATGCTGTTCGGACCCAGAGAGGTCGTGGATCCGGAACGGCAGGAGGAAGAGCCCGCACGGCGGGACGACAAAAAGGGAGAAGAGCGCGAGATAAAAGATCCTGACGGCGAGATCAGACGAGCCGGGGACGACGGGCTCAGCAACGTCAGTTTCCGCAATTCCCCACGGCACCAGGACAATGTTTTTCCGGTCAATTTCTTCATTCGTATCAAATTCCGCAACGAAACGGCCGCTAACGCTTTTGGCGAACTCGCCTTTGCCAACGCAGACATGGAAGACATCAACGGCAAGTCCTTCGCTCGACCTGGCGGCGGTGCTCCAGAC
>JBPCVB010000860.1:0-8220 GCA_051010855.1 Pirellulaceae bacterium
CTGCTACTCTTGCGTGTCGCGTTGCTGATTTCCCCTGGCTGATTCCGCCTTTCGTCGTTGTCTTTCCTGCCAACGCAATTCGGATGCTCGGGCCTGCGCTTCGCGGGCGATGGGCGAGTCCTCCTCGGGTTCGGGCGGATCGCCAATGCAGACGCGGATGTCGAATTTGGAGCTATCGGACGTTTCCAGCCACTCGCGTCCGCCATTGTCCTCACCGTCGACTCCGATACTGAACAGCAGGTAACCGGTATCCGTGGTTTGATAGTTGAGCTGCTGATCGTTGAGCGGATCATTTAACAGTTCGGCGGATCCAAACTGCTCTTCCAGTTCCTGGAGAGAACTCGGGTACGAACCGATTTCTTTGCGATAGGCTTCGATCAGGCAAGCGACCTCCATCAGTTGTGATTTTAGCTGCATACGGAATTCAAGATTGTTTACCTGCTGAAGACCGGGAAAGAACGTCGCCACCATGAACTTCCCAACCATCTTGCCGCGGGCTTTCGGACTGCTAAGCAAAGTCCACACGGCCGAGGCCGGATCGACCAGTTCCACCTCCAGTGCCTCAACTTCTTCAAACAGTTCGTTGCAAGCTTCGTATCTTTCGCGTGGCGATGTGAGTTGAAGTGACTCCACGCCCTTGTCATACCATTGATTGGAAGTACGCATGGCCTGTCCCATGTCAGTACTGGACAACACCAGATTCAGGACCATCATTTGCCAGTCATTGGAGTCGAGCCCTGAACCTTGCAGGCCGTAAAGTATCGCGTTACCACCGTGCACTGACGCGTTCTGCAATACATCCAGACACATAAATCGTTCGGCTAGATCAACTCGTTTGGCTAGATCGGAGTTAACGGGCCAGGCTGCGATGAATTCCCGGTAGTCATCGAGTTGTTCGCGGCTCATCAATCCACTGGCAAGCAGTTCCTGTTCGGCCGCACAGCCCATGTCGTGCACGGCAAGGCTGACCAGGCGTTCGATCATGGTCAAGGACTGGGATGTCAGTATCCCCAGCCGTCGCATGGCCTTGATGTCCTCGATCGCCGCGTCGACGTCACCCTTGCCTATTGAGTTCATAGCCCGAAAACGCAGTTGGCGAGCCGCGTGTCGACATTGTTGCGAAAGCGGCAAAAGCGCGGACATCAAAATGTTCATCCCTTCCTCGCTATCGGGCATGATTACCAGAGGATGGTAAAAACGGGGTCGCCTGGAGGCCTCGACGATCAGATCGAGAGCTTCGTGCTGTTGCTCGAGAGCGGCAGCGAATTGCGGGTGGTCGGCGTCCTGCCACGGCTTGCTGCCAAGTAGTTCCTGCTCCTCGATCAGCGGATGCACATCGTCGTTACGCAGTTCTCCGGCGGTTACCTGGTCCTGCAGCCATCGAACGGGATCGATTAATTTTGGATCGTGCTGAAATCCCGGGGCACCCAGCATTTCGCCGAACTTCTCATAAAACGGGCCTTCCAGTTCGCCCATTTCCAGGCCCAGTACCTGTACCAGCAATACGACGGCGTTGTTGTCCGGTGTGACTCCCTCGGACAGGTAGTTGTTGAGGTATTTTAGATAGTCGATGGAACCGTCGGCCTTGACCGGTTCGGAAATCACCGTCGTGCCTGCATCCCTGGGCAGGCCGCGAAATTGAGTAGCCGGGATCTGCAAGAACACGAATAACCCCAACAGGAGCAATCCGATCACAAATGCGATGAAACAACCGCGTTTTCTGGACATGTCACGACCCCGCAATTCTCCGGTGAGCAGCTGCCTACGCCGCGTCGTAAGCTGCCTTCAACCATTTCTTCAATTCCGCATTCACTTCTTTCTTTGAAGTGACGCGAACACGATGCGAGACCATGGCGTTAAAGCTGCCGGATGCCTCCAGCCGGCCAGCCGCTTTGGTGCCTTTGAGATTGATCCCTACGTCGACACGGTCTTTGGTGGAAGGCTGAATGATGGCAAACTGTTTGTTGCGGCGGACGCTGACGTAGGCTTTCTTTGGCGAGACCTCAACGTCCTTGCCAAATTTTTCGATCGTCGCGATCAAAGCGTCGTAGATGGGGCGCAGATCGGCTTTGGCACCCTTGTACTGCCCATCCACCAGATCACCGCCGGAACTGGCCGGTTTGCCAGCACCCAGAGATTCATGAGCGATCATGTTGGCGAAGCCGTGGGTGACGCCGTGCTCGGACTTCAGGAACTTGACGATCTGTCCGTGCTTTTCCAGTTTCTGAGGCTTGATGATCTTCAGCCATTGGGGCAACGTCTTGCCCGTCTTCTCCTTGATGTTGGCCTTCATGGCCGCAGCCATTTCTTCAGGCGACTTCGCCATGGATATTCCTTGAGTAAACATTGGGCATTAGGGCCCCCAGTTTACTCCTCCTCGCCGGCAACTGTCAGCCGGGCACGGATATCGGCCTCGTCTTTGGGCAGTACATGAACACTGCCATCGGCAAAACCCGTTCGAATTTGTTGCTGGCCATCCGCGAACAGGCCTCGCAGCGGGTTAGCTGGATCAAATTCCCAGTCATCCGGTTTGGTCCAGATAACCGCTGACTCAGGGGCCGCATCGAGAATCAGAATCGTGTTGGACGTTCCATCAATAATGTCGCGAAATCTCAATGGATCGAGTCGGCCGATGGCGGATTCACCTGTCGGCATGACAAGCGTCGTCTTGCCCTCGGCCGCCAGGTTATCGTGGGTTATCAAAAAACGGGGCATGCGGGAAATCAGCTCGCGGTTGTGCTCGCTGTCCCACGGTTCGTCCAGACGAAATTGTTCATAAAGTTTCCCTTGTTCAAGAAACGGCAATACCGCCACCCGCCAGCTCAACAGAGGCCGGCCTTCTTCGTCGACGATCGCCGTGGGCGGCAGGGACTTCTTCCAGTCGTGATAATTGTGGCAGGCGAGTACCAGTTGCCGGATGTTGTTGCTGCGTTCCTGCTGAATGCTTGCTGACTCGGTAGCACGGGCGGTTGCGGAAAGCGCCGTACACAATCGATCAAAACTGCCGTCGGCTTTGTTGAACGAAATCTGGAACCAGCCATCACGTGGTTCGATGTTTGTTTCGGCAAAGACCTTGTCGAGCTGCAGATCGCTAATCGTCATGCCTACATCGGTGCCCAGTGACATGTTTTGCAGCGCGGAAATCGAAGCCTCGTTTCTGCCAAAACGCCCAAAGACATCAGCGAGTTCACTTGCCAGCGCACGATTGGCGCTCTCATCTACTCCTGAAACTTTCAATGTCAGCTCACGCAGGTCCGGGCGAATTTGCAGCGAGATACCGGAGGCACCATGGGCCAGCATGGCTGGCGAAATATTTTCAAACGGTGCACTCGGTTGCGGTAACACTTCAGCAATCGCCCGCCGGTGCTCGGCTGAGGGTTCAATGACCAAAGCGATCGGTGCGGTGCCGGCCGACAACATAAGCGCGTCAATCTGATTGTCGCTACGTAGCTGCAGCGGGTTATCGGCCAGTCGCTCCAGCACCGCCGGTCGCGCGACTAGCACTCCGAGCTCGATAACTTTCGACTCCCAACCTTCCGGCACCAGCGGCTCAATGACCGCTACAACCGATTGGCCGGCAGCTTCATCAGGACAACTGACAAAAAAATACGGACCGTGCAACGGAACATCGCCCAGCCCCTGAATTACATGCAAATCGGTAGCACCGGCGTTTTTCAACGATGTTACCAAGCCGGCTGCCATCGGCGCGAACATGCGTAACTGGCTGGCCATCGAGGTACCCTCACCCAGCATCTCCACGACCATGTCCGCCGTTTCATTCATGTCCAGCTCTTCCAGATCCACCCGAACAAAACCGACGGTATCCGCATCGAACAGTTCGCGCAGCCCCGTTTGGGCGTGCAATTCAATTGCAGGCGTTGCCAACAACGCCGTCAGGGTCAACAGGCTGGCAGAAATGAACTGGTTCACGGCGGTTTCCTCGGGAATGATCAAATGGTTACGCGTTTTTTCGTTCGACTCATTGAGCGAGCCGGATTTGGAAATGGTTCCACGAATATTTTGCAAAACCGTAATCAAGCAGCTCGGCGCCGTCGCGATTCAAACGGTACTCAAACGGCTGACCGGTCGCCGGGTTGTTGGGGACTGGTACGACTTCAATCTCCTGCAGCGATTCCGGCAAGACGCCGGTGTCGGCCGCATGCGCCCGGATTGCCTCGATTGTCCGCAACGCCGCCATATGACGTGTCGTTCTCGCCTCGGCGTGCAGCACGTTGGGAAGGGCGGGCCACAGTAATTCAAAAAAAGGCAACAAATTGGTTTTCGTCGATGGCGGGTAAACCATTGAACTCGTTTCCAGAAATCCTTCGTACTGATCCAGCTGTTCCAGCATTTCCGCGTACGGGAGGTGAAGTGTCTTTAGCACTTCATCCGTCAGCATGTCATTCATGCGTTGCTGCTGCGCGGCAACTACCTGAATAACGGGCATCCGATCAACCTGCGCCCGGTCAAAGCCGGCATCCAGCAACGCTTGCCGAGCTACCGGGTAAGCGCGAATGACAAAAAACCCGACACCTGCCAACGGTGCCCCAACGCCATAGCTTTCCATTTTTTCGGTATCGCTGGACAGCGCCTCACGCCATCCCGCTGCGGACAGCGACTGGTTAAGCGGATCCTGCATCAGCCGAAACGGGCTGGCACTGCTGGACAACATTCCCATTTCTACACGAGCTCCTGACCGCATGTCACAAATCGGGTCCGGCAGATCAACCAACGGCCAGTAAAAATTTGGACTGCCATCCAGTTGCACTAGCATCACCAATTGTTCATTCATCACGTTGGCACAGGCGACTCCCACGAGCCCCGAAACGAGCGTGCCGCAGGTTGCCACGTCATTGGCGATTTTGTAACCCATTTGCAGGTAGCGAGTGACCTTCTCGAAGTCACCTTCGTGTGCGGCCAGGCGGATCGCCACACCCAACATGCGGTTGATTGATCGCATGTACTGGATTTCCTCCAACTGCAACATCACCCAGTCAATATCTTCACCGCGGTCAGGCAAAATGCCCCATTCGCAGTTCCGCGACAAAGCGGCCCGTTCCACTTCATCAATCACATCCTGAAATAGCACCAGCCACTCGCGCATGTCGTCAACAGGCATTTCGGACAAAGGCACACGCATCCACGCGTCGTAGTCGTCGTACAGGTCCGGGATACCGCCTGGTCTTTTTTGGTTGTGTCTTTGAATCTGTGCGTTCGTGGCTTGCATGCTGCGTACCGCACGGTGGTAGTAGAGCGCCGCATTGCGATCGATCATTTTCAAGCGGTCCGGATACAGCCGGTATTGCAAGGCGGGACGGGCCGGAGCGGCAGGCGTAATCGTGATCTCGTGCAACTGATCTTCATTCAGCTCCTCCTTGTTCGCTGACTGGGCGGACACGATGGCTGGACACCAGACGAAGGCAATCAAGGCCGCCAGGAGCAAGGTTTTGGTCATATTGATGTTCCGATTGATCATTGGCTAGAGACTTTCGTTTTCCAGTAGCTGATCCATTAGCTCGCCGCGACGTGAGCTCGCTGTTACCGGGTAGGCGGGATTCAATACAAGTTCGGGCAGCCCGGAGACTCCCTGCTGCAACATTCGCTGTCGCCGGGCGAGTATCGATTCGCCACCTGCAACGGATTCCTGCTGCATTAAATCCCAAAGCGGGTTCCCGGCGAATGAGTCGCCAGGTTGCCGACCCTGGGGCGACTCGGTGTTCGCAGGCTCGGCGCCGGAGTTATCTGGATCGGCAGGCTGAAGGGCGTTGACGTTGTTCTCAACAATCTGGTTGTTGTCATGTTGACGCGGCACCAGCCAAATCGATACGGATGCGATTGCCGCCACCAGCGAACAGGCCGCGGCCGCCCGCCAAAGTCGCAACGACCGGGATTGCGCTGCCTGCGCCTCGGTACACCCAAGTTTCCGGCCGGCCTCAAACATGACCGATCCCGGAGAGATGTCCGGTGCGGTCGGCTGCATGTCACCGAGCAAGGAGGCAAAATCGTCGAGTGGATTGTTGCGGTCCATGGTCTTACTCGCTTTCGAGTTCCAACTGTCGTGTCAGTTTCTCTTTCAGTTGTTCCAGCCCCGATTGATAACGCCGGTGTGCAGCGCTGGACGAACAACCGGCCGTGTCTGCAATCTCGGCAAATGTCAGCCCGCCCCAAATCTTTGCCACCACCACTTCGCGAATCTCGGTGGCTAGTGCCGAAAGTGCTGCGGCCAGTTCATCGACGGCCAACTCGCTTTCAAAGTTCGGCGTAAACAACCCGGCCTGACCGGCAGCTTGCTGCTCACGTCGACGGCGACGACGTTCACTGCGAGCCATACTGATCGCCTCGTTACGCACGACCCGGTACAGCCATGCAGTCAGGTTGTCCGGTAATGGTTCGGCCACGGATAGTTTGATCAGCGCCTGCTGAACGCAATCGTCCGGCGAACGGGTCCAGGTTGCCGCGTACAATCGCAATGCTGCTCCATGCTCACGCAGCACCCTGTCGATCAGGTTCTCCAGCTGATCCGGTTTCATTCCTGTCCACTACTGAACTGTTTGGTAAAAAGACGCCACGGATTCCCCATTATCCCGCGCCGCTGCCGAGATTGGCGAAAATATGCATGCCTTTGACCGCAAGTTGACCGGGAGTTGCGAAATCACATGTCTCGCTCACGCAGAGCGCTGCTGGAAATATCGTCCCGAAATTCAACGCCGGGAATGGCATTGCACAATGACACGAGGTCGCCGGGCAAATCGAGATCGCGAAATTCGAGAAAACGGTTCCCACTAACCCGACCAAACACCAGGAATCGGCAACCCGATTCGGCGATCTGCTGAATCGCTTTGTCCCTGGCGGCCGGCGAGTCGTCGTAGAAGCGGGCATCGGCGATACGTACCAGCGTATCGACCCCGATAACGAAAAAGCTGCCGGGAAATACCTCAGCCTTTTCGACAAAAGTGGGCAGACTGGTCAGCACCAGGCCATGGGGAGAAATGCCGAATGCTGGTGAATCGACGGACTGTCCTGCAACGGTATCGGCCAATCGAGCGGCCAGCTGGTCACCGGCAACTTCCGGCTTGTCAGCATTGGTAATGGAGAGTTCAAAATCCAGTGACAATGCCGTTTTGTCGCTGGCGATACTGGCCATCGCGACATGCCCTCGATGCAGCGGGTTGAAGGACCCCGGTAACAACAATCTGGGGCGGACATCCTCGCTTGAGTCATTGGTGGGCAGCAATCGGATCCAGCTGGCCTTGCCCGTCCGCAGGCGTGCCATGGCCTGGTCGATCCGTTTTTGCCAGGCATCGCCGGCCGGCCGAGAGTCACTTTCGTTCAAACTGCCCTGCCCCATTAGCATTAGGAATTGCCGTGTTTTCCGATCCCCGATACACTTACAGCCAGCGTTCTTTAACGGGGCCAAAGCTCGATCGGCGAGCAGGCCCTCACTTTAACCCTGTAGTTCCACTCCGTGGCGTTCCTGTGTCAAGGTTCGCACCATGAGCGAGAGAACGGAACAATAACTGGAGATGTTTTAATGGCAAACAAGGTAGTCGAGGAACTGATCGAATCGGGCGTACATTTTGGCCATCGCAGCAGTCGCTGGAATCCCAAAATGGCCCCGTACATTTACGGCCGCAAGAACCAGATTCACATCATCGATATTCGCGAAACCGTCCGTGGTCTTTTGCGAGCCAAGAAATTTCTGACGCATGTCGGCGAGGGTGGCAGCCTGATTCTGTTTGTCGGCACCAAGCGTCAGGCCGGCCCTGTTATCGAGCGGGAAGCCGCGCGTTGCGGCATGCCGTTTGTCAGCGAGCGCTGGCTGGGCGGATGCCTGACCAACTTTCGCACAATCCGCAGCCGCATGAGCCGGCTGGAAGAACTGGAAGCGATTCGCGGCGGTGACGATCTGGCGACCTATTCCAAAAAGATGCAGTCCTCGCTCAACCGCGAGTACCGCAAGATGTACCGCAATCTGAACGGGATCCGAACCATGAACCGGATTCCCGAAGCTATCGTGGTGGTCGATCCGCGAAAAGAAAAAAATGCTGTTCGCGAGGCCCGTACACTGGGCATCAAAACCGTGTCATTGATCGATACGGATTGCGATCCTGATACGATCGATCTGCCCATTCCCGGCAACGACGACGGCATCCGTTCGATTGAAGTCATCGTCCGCCACCTTGCTGATGCTGTGATGGCCGGAACGAAAAACCTCAAGGT
>JBPCVB010000861.1:0-3792 GCA_051010855.1 Pirellulaceae bacterium
TTTGTTTGTGCGGTACTCAGTTGCCGGCGACTTCGAATGTCAAGGTTGCCCAGGTCGATTGGTAATCGGCATCTTCGTGATCGATTTTTTCCATATGGATCGTACGCAGATACCAGCGCCCCGATTCACTCAGGGGCACCGTGACGATTCCGTCGGCGTCGGTTCGCGCGCTGAACGCCTCCACATGATGGCCGCTCTCGTCGTGCCGGTGGAATCCTTCATGACTGGCATAGATCATCTGATTGGCCACCGGCTGACCGTCTTTTAGAAACCGAACGTCCAGTGAATCGCCGACGTCAAGCTGATAAGGATTCTGCATGGGGATGAACTCAACGGGATATCCCAGATTCGCGTCGAACCCGGATGAGCGATCTTCACCCACCTGGACGACGGCCTTGACGTGCTTGGAATACCGTTCCCGGGCGGCCGTGTCCAGTTCTCCGGCCTCGGTTCGCTGTTGCAGGGTATCCACAACTCCATCGTGCCGCAGGTACTCGTTAAAATCCTCGGCCGACAATTCAATGACACGAGGTGCCGTGGACACACCCAGGGTGTAGGTCCCGGAACTGCCCGTGCGAAAATCCAGTAAAGTGGCGTTGTCTTCGTCCCGCCAATCCGATTTGGCCGGATGTTCGATCTCGCGCTCAGGTCCCACGATACTGATGTCCAGCATGCGGTCGCGGGCGATCGAATTCTCGCTTTGATCGAATGTGCCGTTGATCAGCGAGACCGTAACATCGGAATCCGGAGCCAGGAAGAACGACCGCAGTTTCAAAAACAAATCGTGCGCGATCGAGGCTTCAGTCAGCACCACTGCCACGAACAACATGATTCCGCAAGTCAGTGCATGGTTTCGATGTCGATTCATATCATGATGGTAACATTGTCCACAGCGTTCGGCAGCAAAAAAAGACGGGAGACTGAATCGTGCTGATCACCGGTTCCACCGATTGACCGGTGCCAGTGCTGGCTTGCCCGGCAGTGATTGTGCCTGGCCCGCCAGCCGCACTATTCCGGTGACATCTGGAACTTGTCGCGATGTGACTCGCAAGGTTGGTGTTCTGCGGCTTGCTGGTCAGCCTGGATTTGTCTGGAATACAAATCAGCACCAGGAATCGCGGTTAGTCCATGTGCAATCATACTCAACAGTACGGTGATCACTGCGATGCTCATGATCGAATCACTCACGGCGATTTCGAATTCACCAACGACCAGCAAGGCAAACAACAACGAAGCCAAACCACGAGGACCAAACCAACCCAAAAACCAGTACGATGGCCAACGCAAATTTGATCCCAGCAGCGAAACGGCGACCGGTAACATACGAATCAACGTCAGACTCAGAATTGCGTAGACGAAGCACATTACTGAAGCGTCGGTAACTGCGGGCACGACCAATGTCATGCCAAACAACATGAAGGTGGTCAAGCTCAGCAGTTGTCCCTCCGCCTCACCAAAATCCCGCATGGCAGGTCCGATGCATTCTGTAAAACAGGAAATGCACATTCCGGCCACAAAAGCCGCGATGAATCCGTTTCCACCGATTTGCAAAGCCCCGGCCCATGCGATTACCGCCAAAGCAACTCCACTGAGCCGTTGGAAATTTTCATCGATCCACCCGGCCTTGCGAGATTGTTGCAACAGGTATCCGCCACCAAAACCAACGACTACGCCAGTCAGCGGTCCAAGGGTCACTTGCCCGATCCAGTAACCCAACCAGTTTTGTTGATCCCCTCCCTCGGCAGTCATGGCAGCCAGTGCCGCAAAGAGCATGACGAGCGGCAAAACGATGCCATCATTCAATCCACTTTCAACGTTCAACGACTGCCGGATTCGCAGTGGAACCTTGGGGCTGCTGACAACTGCTTGTCCCAGAGCAGCGTCTGTCGGTGCCAGGATCGCAGCAATGAGTGCGGCTTCCCAAATCGAGAATTCTGGAAAAACAATCTTGGCGATTACGGCGCCCAGCAGAACGGTTAATGGCAGCCCGATACCGAGCAGTCTGGCGGGAATCTTGTATTGACGCCTTAACAGTGGCAGGCGAATTCGTGACGCATCCACAAAAAGCACGATGACCAGCGTCAACTCGGCAACGATTTCCAGAACTTCCCTCGATTGCAGGCGTTCGAGCAGGCCGCTGAAGGCAAACGAAATCAATACTCCAACCGCCGTAAAAATCATGGGCGGCGTGACGAGTGAACTGGCAAACCGCGACGAAAAGAGTGCGAAGCAAAAAACGACCAGACTGATCAGCAGTAGCAATTCTTCCATCGTCAGTTCTCCGCTGCGTTCGTCTCCAGCCCGACTTCGTCGTACCTGGGCAATAACAGAAAAGGGTCCAGAGATCGATCACTTGCGGTTCGACCCGGATTACGTGAAAGAGACAGGATGTACAGGATCGACGGGATGACGGGTGTTCTTATTACGCGAATCATGTTGATCCTGTCAAATTTCGCTAACAGTCCCGTTTTGGACACAACACGCCGAACGAGCATGAAGCGCAAGCGAGTGGCTGGATGGGAAAGGAACCACACTTGCTTGCGCTTCGTGCTTGTATATCGCGAAAAAGGACAGGATTTACTGGATCGACGGTATGACGGGCGTTCTTATCGCATATTTCATCCAATGTGGTTGGGTTGGTGTTACATAAGTTTGACAAAACGGTGACAATGCCGCGACCTCCGGCTCGAAAATTGAGGGTAAGATACCTGGCGTCACCCGGGGAATTCAAATCCATCGGGCAAACCAAAACGATCTCACGGTCGTAGGACAACGATTTCGCAACTTGAGGCGACGGAATTTTGAGAACAGGCAAAGAACTAATTTTGGCCAGCCGGCCTTATGCGCAGGAACAGCGACTCGTCAGTTGGTGGCACCTCGGCTCAACCTTGCTGATTTTGGCTGCACTGATCACGGTCGCCTGCATCGCCTCACCCTGGTATCTCTATGTGCCCGCCGGAATTCTCTCCGGAATGGTTTTGGTCCGGCTGTTCATTATTTACCACGACTACATGCACGGAACGATTTTTCGTGATTCGAGAGTGGCCGGCTGGATTTTGCGCGGGTATGGCATGGTCGCGTTGAGCCCCCCATCGATTTGGAAGCACTCTCATGACGACCACCACAAAAACAACTGCAAGACGTTCGGAACCGCCCTCGGGTCATTTCCGATTCTGACCACCGAAGACTATGCGAACTTCTCGTTTTGGCAACGTGTTGGCTACATCGTCGCGAGGCACCCGCTGATTATCGGATTTGGATATATCACAAGTTTTTTTGTCTCAATGTCGTTGGTGCCATTCCTTACGAACGCCAGAGAACACTACGGTGCCGGATTGTCAATTTTGGTGCACGTGAGCATCGCCGTCTGTCTGGCTATGATCTCCCTGCAGGCGCTGGTCTGGGGATTTCTGGTCCCGATGATAATTGCCGGGGCTCTGGGATCGTATCTGTTTTACGCCCAGCACAATTTTCCGGATATCAAGCGACGACACGGCGACGATTGGGACTATGTTTTCGCAGCACTGCATTCTTCCAGTTTCATGCGGATGGGGCGTTTGATGAGCTGGTTTACCGGGAATATCGGCTATCACCATGTGCATCACTTGAATGCAAAGATTCCGTTCTATCGACTGCCGGAAGCGATGGAGGGGATCAAGGAACTTCAGTCACCTCCCACAACCTCACTCCACCCGGTCGATGTTATGAGATGCCTGCGTCTGAAATTGTGGGACCCGGCGTCGGAGAAAATGCTCACCTTCCGCGAAGCAACTCGCGTTTCCCGCGCGGCTT
>JBPCVB010000862.1:0-9619 GCA_051010855.1 Pirellulaceae bacterium
GTCCAACACCGTCATGATCATGGAAAAGGCCGTCTTCGTCGAACACTGGTCGATCGATGCATCGGGTTATGACTGGTGGGAAATGAAAGGCTACTATACGGGCGCCGACTGGCCCACGATGCGAGTCATCACACCGCAATTTGGTCCCGGTGTTCTGCCGGAAGTTCCCATGCTGAGCGACGGCCAGGAACGTCCTTCCACCTATAGCTTTAACTCAGCGGGTCGACCGTTTGAAAAAGGTTTTGGCTCGGCCCATACCGGGGTCGTCAATGGTGTCTTTGGCGATGGTTCCGTTCGCTCGCTTTCCAACAGCGTGGACCTGCAGTTGATGAACAATTGCGGCAAGTGCTCGGATGGTACGGTAATTGACATGTCCGAGTTGCTCTAGGATTGTTTGAACTGGTCTTTTTGGCGGAGGATCAACGTGACAAGGATCGCTTCCTGGAAATGGTCGTGCGGCATGCTGGTGGTCGCAGCTCTGTTGCTGCCAACTGCCGGTTGTGGCGGAGGCAACAACCCTGACGACATGATCAGCAATGCCAACGCCACCAATCTGCATCGGCTATGCAACCTGTACGTGCTTTACCAGACCCGCAATGGCTGGCAGGGCCCGCAAGACGAAGCCACGTTCAAGGAATTCATTGATTCTCAAGCGGATCGCATCCTAAAACGGATGGGTGTGGAACCGGGCAATGTAGCGGCAATCTTCACTTCGGAGCGCGATTCGGAGCCCTACGTCATTCGCTGGGGGTTGCCTGGCAATCCCCGCGGTGAACCGGTGCCAATTGTGTTTGAGAAGACCGGTGTGGACGGCATGCGTATGGTGGGCTTTAACCAGCCCCAGCATCGCGAGGTGGACGATGCCGAGTATCAACAATTGATGAGTTCCGGCTCCTAGCCGGCGCTGTTTGCCTCCCGAATTTTTGAACGATCCCCTCGCTGCTGGTGCGCGCACTCCGGCCAGGTTTCACAGATAGAGCACGATGAAAAACGATCCGGCCCAATCCGCCACACCTACAGCAGCCGACTCGCGGCTGACTCCCGGTGAAAAGGTCGGCTACGGGCTGGGTGACACGGCTTCCAATCTGTACTGGAAATTCTTCGAGAATTTCCTGCCGTACTTCTACACCGATGTATTCGGGATCAAGACCCAGGCAGTCGGCGTCATGTTGCTGCTGACCCGGATCTGGGATGCCATCAACGATCCGTTTATCGGTTACCTGGCCGATCGCACAAACACCCGCTGGGGCCGCTTCCGTCCCTGGTTATTGTGGATGGCCGTGCCGTTTGCGATCACCGGTATCCTGACGCTGTTTACGCCCGACCTCGGCTATAACGGCAAGCTCATCTATGCGTACATCACCTATACACTCGTGATGATGGTGTACACGGCTATCAACATTCCGTACGGAGCGTTGATGGGCGTCATCACACCCAATTCGCTGGAGCGAACCAGCGTTTCGACCTACCGTTTTGTCGCTGCATTTTGCGGCGGCATCATCGTGCAGTATTGCACGTTGCAAATGGTTGGCTGGTTTGGTGGCACGGAGACCATTGTCGAAAACGGGACGTCCACCGAACGAGTGATTAATCCGCAGGCCGGATTCTTTTGGACGATGGTCGTGTTCGCGGTAGCAGCCGCAATCCTGTTCATCATTACGTTTTCCACGACTCGCGAGCGTGTAGAACCGGAAATCGATCGTGACTCGACGTTTGGACCCGATCTCAAGTTCATTCTCACCAGTCGCAAACTGCACCAGATTCTGCTTCTTGGTCTGGCGGCCCTGTTTGCCCTGGCCACCGGGTTCGCCACCGATTATCTGCCGTGGATTCTTGCCGGGTACCTGGCACTCACCGGTGTGTCGCTGCTGGTCAGCTACTGGGCCAAAATGCGGTTTGCTGATGTGACGGAACCGTCAACGCTGGCAATGGACTTTGGCGACCTGATTACCAATCGCCCGTGGCTGGTCCTGTTTGGATTTGGATTGTTCCAGTTGACCAGCGCCTTCGTTCGTGGCGGTGCCATTGTGTATTACTTCAAGTACTACGTGGGTGACGCCAGCTATGCCACGATGTTTCTTGTGTATGGCAGTTTTGCTGCAATAGCCGGCATGCTGCTGACACGCCAGCTGACCAGCATCTTTGGCAAAAAGATGCTGATGATCTACATGAACGCAGGTACAGCCCTGTGCATGTTGCCGTTTCTCGTACTCAATCCCGAACAAATGACCGGCATGTACGCGTTCCACATTATCGGCTCGTTCATCAGCGGCCCCAGCCCCGTATTGCTGTGGGCCATGTACGCAGATGTCGCTGACTATTCCGAATGGAAAACGTCGCGTCGCGCCACAGGACTGATTTTTTCGGCCGCCACTTTTTCGCAAAAGATGGGTTGCGCTGTCGGGTCCGCGATGACGGGATTCGCCCTGAATTACTACGCGTACACGCCGCCTGTCGAAGGCGTGGATCAAACGCAAAGCCAGACAGCGCTCGACGGCCTCACGATGATGATGAGCGTCATCCCGGCGTCGTTCCTGGTCGTCGCTGCGGCGTGCATGCTGTTTTACAACCTCGACGAAGGCCTGATGCAGAATATCGAAACCGATCTGGCCAAACGCAAAACCGAAAACGTCACCCCCGACGCCTGACAGGCCAAACCCAACCGAACGTACTAACTGGACCGTACTTTGAAAGATTCCAGCAAACTCAAAGATTCCCGCCAGGCCCAGGGTTTGCCGGCCAGCCCGGTTGTTGCATTGCACCAATCGGCCGCTGCAGGGAATGGTGGGTTCGTGGAACTCGATGGTCAGCGTTTTTATCGAATTCAGGACAGTCATTTGATGCCTGAATTTTTTATGAGCCTGATCAGCTCCAGCGATCACTGGATGTTTGTCTCCAGTCGCGGCGCATTGACTGCCGGTCGTCGCAATGCGGACTCGGCATTGTTCCCGTACTATTCCGCGGACAAACTGAGCGATACACGGGGCTCGACAGGACCGCTCTCGGTCGTTCGGGTCGATCGGGGTGACGGTACGCCACCAGTCAGCTGGCAACCGTTTGCTGCAGATTCAGGCTTTCATTCGACCTGTCGCCAAAACCTGTACAAAAGTGAACTTGGCAACAAGTTGCGATTCGAGGAAATCCACGAGGAACTGGGATTGGCATTCCGGTATCAATGGACCTTTGGCGATCGATTTGGTTTTATTCGTACCACGACCGTTCACAATATCGGTGGAGCGACTAGTGACCTGAATGTACTGGACGGTCTGCAAAATCTGTTGCCCTACGGCATTGAACAGAACTTCCAGCTCCGCTTTAGCAACCTCGCGGACGCCTACAAGAAAAGTGAGTTGATCGAATCGGTGCCAATGGGTATCTATTACCTGAGTTCCATCCCGACCGACCGGGCGGAACCGAGCGAGGGATTGCGATGCACTGCGGTCTGGCAAACGGGGTCGAAACCCCGCTCGATCCTGCTAAGTACTCGTCAGTTGTCACGTTTTGGCCAGACCGGTGAAGTGGAAACCGAAACGGATGTGCGAGGCAGTCGCGGCGCATGGCTGACTCAAATTCCGGTGAAGCTGGAAGCAGGACAATCCACAAGCTGGACTTCGATCGCCACGCTCAACCAGGATCAAACCGATGTCGCCAACCTGCAGGATTTGTTCGTCAACCACGATGACCCTCAGCAACTGGTCGAGGAAGACATTCGTGCATGTGAACAGCGCTTGTTGAGAATCGTGTCGCGAGCAGACGGTCGGCAGCTTGGCAACGAACCATTGCGAAACAATCGGCATCAGTCCAATGTGATGTTTAATGTCATGCGTGGCGGCCTGCCTGCTCATGGTTACGACGTGAACAGCGAGGATTTTCGGCATCACGTAAGGCAATTCAACTCCGCGGTGTTTGAACGCAACCACAGTTTTTTGGAAGAACTGCCGGCCACCATTCACATCAATGATCTGATCCAGCAGCTTTCGGATCAAAACGAACCCGATCTGTTACGCATCGGACTGGAATACCTGCCGATTTGTTTTAGTCGACGGCATGGTGACCCGACCCGGCCATGGAATGCCTTTGACATTCGACTAACGAAGCCTGACGGGTCGCTCAATCTGGACTATCAGGGCAACTGGCGGGATATTTTCCAGAATTGGGAGGCTCTGGCGCTGTCGTATCCCGGATTCGCCATCAGTATGGTGTTTCGTTTCGTGAATGCCTCGACCGCCGATGGTTACAATCCATACCGCATCACCAAGGATGGTTTTGAGTGGGAGGAAGCCGATCCCCAGGACCCGTGGTCGAACATTGGTTACTGGGGCGATCACCAGATTATTTACCTGCTCAAGCTGCTGGAATGGGCGCATCGATTCGAGCCACAACGGCTTGATGAATGGCTGGATGCGGAATACTGCACCTACGCCGAAGTGCCATATCGTATTCGCAGCTACGACCGGATTTGCGAGAATCCACGCGAGACCATCGACTACGATCGGGAACTGGCCGACAAAATTACCAGTCGTGTGCAGACATTTGGCGCTGACGGCAAGTTATTGCAAAACCGGGATGGCGGAATTTACCGCGCGACGCTCGGTGAAAAATTGCTCGTGCCGGCACTGGCCAAGCTGACCAATTTTGTTCCCGAAGGCGGTATCTGGCTGAACACCCAGCGGCCCGAATGGAACGATGCCAACAATGCACTGGCTGGCTACGGGTTGTCGATGGTCACCGTTTGTCACTTGCGACGTTACTTCCGGTTCCTGCAACGCTGGTTATCCAGGACGGCCATCCCGACGTTTCTTGTGTCTACGGATATCGTCAGCCTGCTCGAGGAAGTCACGTTCATTCTGGCTTCCCATCGGCCTGTCACCGGAGAGAACATGACCAATCATGACCGCAAGGTAGTGGTCGATACACTGTCTCGGGCAGGATGCCGATTCCGCACGACGCTGTACGAACGTGGTCTTAGCGGTGAAAAGCAGTTCGTACAGGTTTCCGGTCTGCTCAAGATGCTGGAGCTGTGCCTGGAACACTTCGATCACACGATCGCCATGAATCGCCGCTCTGACGGACTGTACCATGCCTACAACCTGATCGAATACACCAACGGCCACGAGCAGGGATTTCGTGTCGAGCACCTGGGTGAAATGCTTGAAGGGCAGGTCGCCGTGCTCAGTTCCGGTTTCCTTTCACCCGGCGAAGCAGCAGATTTGCTCGATGCCCTGCGTGCCAGCGACATGTATCGTGAGGACCAGCAAAGTTACACGTTGTATCCTGATCGTCAGTTGACCCGGTTTACCGACAAGAACCGAATCGATCCCGCGCTGGTAACCAAATCACAGGTGCTGGAAAAGTTTCTCGATCTCGGTGACGAGTCAGTCGTGCGTCGCGATGTGCATGGCACGTGGCACTTCAACGGAAACCTGCGAAACGCCGACGAACTCCGTCAAGCCATCCAGCGACTGTCCAATGTTCAGGGCGATCTGCCGTGGATGGATGAGGCAGCCGCAGAATTGACGGAGCTGTTTGAGGCTACCTTCAATCACCGGCACTTCACCGGCAGGTCAGGAACGTTTTTTGGCTACGAAGGATTGGGCTGCATCTACTGGCACATGGTTTCCAAGCTGGTGCTGGCCGTTCAGGAAACTCTGGTCGACGCGCAAGCCAATGACGCAGATCTGGAAACACTTAATCGTCTACATACGCACTACCGATCGATCCGGGATGGCGTGGGTTTGAACAAGTCGCCGCTGGTATACGGAGCGTTCCCCACCGATCCCTATTCCCATACGCCGGCCGAAGGCGGAGTCAAGCAACCTGGCATGACCGGACAGGTCAAGGAAGACATATTGTCGCGTTTGTGTGAAATTGGCGTGCGGGTGCAAAACGGAACAGTCAGTTTTGATCCGGCCATTTTTGAAACCGCGGAATTTCTGACCCATGATTCCAGCTTGTCGTTCTACGATGTAGAAGGAAATTTCACGGAGCTAGCCGTGCCAGCGGGCGCGTTCGCATTTACGTTTTGCCAAACTCCGGTGATATACCGGTCAGCCGCTGAATTAATGACCCGAATCCACCTGGCCGATGGAACCGTACAAGAACGCAGCGGAAGTACGCTGAGCGAGGGCGAATCGCAAGACCTGTTTTGTCGGAACGGATCGATTGCCCGTATTGAGCTCGAATTCCCGACGAGTGGCATTGATAACTATTGGTAGTCAGGCCAGACGCATAAAGGACAAATGAATGATCCACCTCTCCAAACCACCGCTGAGTTTTCTTTTGTCAATCGCTGGGTGCCTGTGCGCTGGATGGGCCGATCTGGATGCCCAGGCAGTTCCTGTCACGTTGAAACAGGATACCGGCGGTTGGCAGTTGCTCAGGGATGGCGAGCCCTTCTACATCAATGGAGCGGGGGGAATGGGTTCGTTAACAGCTCTGGCGGCAGCGGGAGGAAATTCCAGTCGCACGTGGGGAGTCGACGACATCGATGAAACCATGGCTCGACTGGACGAAGCACATCGACAGGGAATTAGCGTGGCCTTCGGTATCTGGCTGGAACACGAACGACACGGAAAACTCGATTACGACGATGAACAAGCCGTCCAACAACAACTCAACACAACCCTCGAACACGTACGTCGTTTCAAGGATCATCCGGCGATACTGGTTTGGGGCATCGGCAATGAAATGGAAGGTGACGGCAGGAATCCGAAAATCTGGTCCCACATCGAAGACATTGCCCGCCAGGTCAAAGAGATTGACCCCTATCATCCCGTGATGACGGTGCTGGCAGAAATAGGAGACTCCAAAGTCCCTGACCTTCACCGAATTTGTCCCAGCATCGATATCGTGGGGATTAACTCCTACGGCGGGACAACCTCGTTGCCCGACCGTTATCAGGCAGCCGGTGGAACGAAACCATACATCGTGACCGAGTTCGGACCGCACGGACCGTGGGAAGTGGGACAAGACAACACTGGCGCTGTTCGCGAATTCACCAGCACGGAAAAAGCCGACCTGTACCGGCTTTCCTGGACAGCCCTGAAAGCGGACAGCAATCTTTGCCTGGGTTCGTACGCTTTCCTGTGGGGCCACAAGCAGGAAGCAACGGCCACCTGGTTCGGTATGTTTCTGCAGGACGAGCGCAAGACGGCCGCTGTGGATACCATGACCGAACTGTGGTCGGGCAAGGCACCGGAGAATCTTTGTCCACGAATTGATGAACTTCTTTTGAGAGGCCGAAACGAAGTTGCGCCTGGAGCCGAGTTGAACTTTTCCCTGCTCGCTTCCGATCCGGAAGGCCAGACGATCAAAATCGATTGGGTGTTGATGGCTAACGCTTCCTCGATGGTGACTGGCGGTGATTTTCAGGAGACGCCGCCTGCGTTTCCTGAGTTGATTCAGCAAGCCACTGAAGATGGAGCTACGATCAAGGCTCCGACCGAACCCGGCATTTACCGCGTGTACGCCTATGTCGGCGATGGTAACGGTGCCGCGGCTGTGGCCAATGTGCCATTTCGTGTTCGATCGCCGCAGGAAGAATCCCCGCAAGGTGCCCAGGCCGAGTTGCCCTTTGTCGTGTACGACGAACCGGCTTCATCAACGGCCTTTGCTGCATCGGGTTGGATGGGCAACACCGGCGCCATTTCGCTGGACGATGGCTGCAAGGATAACCCGCACGCCGGCGAACATTGCCTGAAGTTCGGTTATTCAAGTGGCGGGAATTGGGGCGGTGTCGTCTGGCAGAACCCGCCGGACGACTGGGGCGACAAACCCGGTGGCTTTGATTTGACCGGAGCTACCAAACTGACCTTCTGGGCACGTGGTGCCGAGGGTGGTGAGAAAATGAAATTCGGCTTCGGCTTGCTGGGGCGTGACAAGACGCACTTTGACACCGGCAAGAAGGAAACCGACGAGATTTCCCTGACTACTGAGTGGCAACAGTATTCCATCGACCTGACCGACCTGGATCTCGCCCGCATCAAGACCGGTTTCTACTGGACACTGGCCGGCCAGGGAAAACCGCTCGAGTTTTACCTCGACGATATCATGTTTGAAAAGGAATAACGGCGACGTGATCTGGCCAGGGCCAGCTGCATGAATCGCATGCATCTGTTCCTTGTTTAACGGCAAGCCGCAGGCGTCGTTGGGCATTACAACGCCGACGCCTGCGGCTTGCCGTTAAACGATGTCAGCGCGGGAACTCGCGCCGCTAGTCCGCTTCGACCAGTTTCACGATCAGTGCCGAATCGACGTTGTTGACGGCCGAAAAACTTAGCAGCACCGGGTGATCAAGGCGGACCACGATTTCCGAATTGATCTGGGATTTGCTCACGCGACGGGATGAACCACCATCGCCGCCAAAGCCTCCGCCTCCGCTGCCTTCGGCAACGGGCTCCAGGTCGGTGACGCTAATGGTGATTGAGGTATCGAGCAGGAAATCACCGTTGTCCAGCCGTTGGAGATTGCCGTTCTGGACCACTCGATAGCCTGCCGAAGCCGCTTCGCTAACATTCTCGAACCGACCTCCCTGACGTTGGTTTTCGTCCTGGGGATCGCCATCGGGCGTATCGCAACGAACATGCGTCACGGCGCGGGTAACCACCATGGGATTCACAAAAGACAGCAAGCCTCGACCGGCAGCAGTCGCCAGTAATGAACTAGTCGCAGTATCCAGCGGCTTTAATTCTGCCTGAGCCTCGGCAGACATGCCTGTCGTCTCCACCACGAGTGTCAATGACACATACACACTGTTGTGCCTTGTCTCGGAAGATGCTTCACCGACTTCAGCATCCAGTTTCTCAAGCACGTCCTGCATAACATCAAGGTCGTCAGGTAGACCTTTGACGTACAAACTGTTGGCTTGCCGGTCCACATCCAATTGCATACCTCGTGTGCCAGCGAACAAGGTACTGACGACATCCAGTGCGGCCTCGGCATCGCAGTGAACCAGGCTAAACACGCGAAACTCGGACTTTCCGGCCTCTCCCACGCCGCTACGTGCCGGCACGTCCAGTGATTTGATCAAATCGGCCATCTGCTGAACCTCACTGGCGTGACCTGAGACGATAACCGAATTGGAGTTGCTGTCGGCAATTGCGCGAGCTGCCGAGAACCCTTCCATGGCTTTGTTGACGCTGTTGGCCACGTCGAATGCCTGGGCATTCTGCAACGAAAACACCGCGACCTCCGCATCGTTGGCGTTCTGGTCAGTTTGCTGGGCCACCGCGTTTTGCAATGACAAGGTACTGACTATCAGAAATATTGCGGTTGCTAGTTGATTGGATTTCATCTTGGCTCCTCGCTGGAACTTGAATAACTGGTTTTGGGTACGACGGTATAGACAGTTAAAGCCGGTGTGGAATCCACCACTTCGGCGATGGCGTTGTCGGGAAACGTTGCTACGGCGAACATGGGCCGCGAATTGATGATGGCGACTGGTGCGGCAGAATCCCGATCACCGACGGGTTCGGATCCAGGGGTTTCCGACTTCATTGCGGCTGGCTCAGGCAACTCGACCACGGGTTGCCGGTCCATGCCTTGCCAGATCAACACGGCAATGCTGGCCAGTACGACAACGGCTGCCGCAACTCGCCATAACGTGGGCACTGAAATCGAC
>JBPCVB010000863.1:0-7969 GCA_051010855.1 Pirellulaceae bacterium
CACAGGTTCTGGTTGCCGCCGATACATTGATCACAGTGCAGACACGATTTGCAAAACCAGCCCAATCCAACACGATCACCGATTTGCAGACCAGGTACTTGTTTTCCAAATGCAGCCACGCTGCCGATCACCTCATGCCCGCCGACAAACGGGTACTCGGTCATTTCCCAATCGTTGTCGAGCATGGACCAGTCGCTGTGGCAGATGCCACATGACTCAACCGCAATGTCGACCTGCTCGGGCCCAATCTCGGGCAGTTCATACTCAAATGGCCGAAATGTTCCGCCTGCTTCCATGGCTGCGTATGCGTTAACAGTCGTCATTGGCTTCCTGACACTTTGAAATGACTGGTTTGATCAATATTGAATCCCAAGATTTAACGCATTGCCGGCCCACTGACCAGTCACTGGCAAGGTCAAAAAAAAAGGGCCCGGTCGTTAACGGACCGGGCCCGGCATTCAATGCTACTGAAAAAGACTGTGTCGGACGCACAGGCTCTGACTTAACCATTGCTCATCGCTCAACGGCGATGAGTACCCAACCTATCGATACAGGACACAGGCGTACCAGCCATCCGCTCCCCGGGCGACGCCAACCTCGGCCACCGGTCGCCGGCCCCAATAGCAGCAGGACTGAATGGCACTTTGCGCGGAAACTGTCGACCAACCGACACCTTCGTAACGCGCGCCGCCAAGTCCTCCGCCGACGTGGCCTTTCATTCTCATGCTGGCCGCGCGCTGGGCCTTGCTTTGGGCAAGACCGCCGCCACCACCACCGGAGTATCCGCCAAACTGGTTACCGGGCATCATCGAAACGTAATTGCCCGAGGACGTCGGTTGCATAGCAACCGTGTTCATGGGAATGTTGCCTTGAACTTGCGGCGTCATCACAACCTGCCCACCGGTTACTGGCTGGCCGCTCACGAAAGTTTGAGGTTGCATCTGACCGCCGGAAACCACTTGCCCGTTCATCACGGTCTGGCCCGACATCATCATCGCACCGGGTTGGTACATTGAGCCGGAATAAGTCTGGCAAGTGTAAGCGTTGTTGTTGCAAATCGGTCGGCAACAACGAGAACAAGTTTGCTGGGCCAACGACGTTGTAGCCATCGCGGCCAGTAACAAAAATGCAGTAACACAAACTGAAAGCCGTTTCATTTGGAATTCTCCCTGTCAGAGGCCTGACAATTCGATGTGGAGCAGGGCGCACGCAGCGCACTTAAGAATGCCCATCATGGGTTGGCGTGTTCGCCGGGTGCCTCGTTCCGCCGTCCTGCATGTTGACTGCCTATTGGGGTAATCAGATTCAAACGATGAATCTGCAGTCATTCAGGCCGTCGGGAATTCTTAAAGGCATCGGCACCGGTCACAACCGGTGACCCCCCGAAACGATGAGCTGGAACACGCGTTGTCTGCATGTTGTGCGCAGAATCCCCGCCTTGGATGCCGTTGCGTAATCAAAACCACCAAAAAAAGATAGCCGAACATGTGACTTTGGGCACACCTTGCGAACGTTGAATTCGCCGGACCGGAGCTTTAGTCTGGTCGGCGCGCAGAACGAACAATTGCCACGGAAACCCTCAATTTTCAGCCTCACGCGAGACCCTGCCCGAAATACTGCTGATCCTTTTTGTCAAAACCGTTGGTTTTTTGGTCCGGTGCGGCTCCTGCCTGCGCCTTGTGGTCATGCCAATGACTGATCAACCACCTGACCAAGACGATTTTCGGGACTCGCAGGACTTGAGTCCTCAGGATGCCGAGTTTCAGCAATGGATTGACTCAGCTCGTGAAGGTTCCATCGACGCGGTGGCGGAATTGATGCGTGCCAGTCGCGAATACCTGTTGTTGATAGCCAATCACGAGCTGGACAACGATCTGCGCCGAAAGCTGGGCCCCTCTGACGTTGTGCAAAGTTCGATCATGGACGCCACACGCTGCATCGAACAGTTTCAGGGCTCCAGTCGCCAGCAGTTTATGGCCTGGTTACGAACCATCTTGCACAACCGCGTGGCCCGCAAGCGTCGCGACTACAAGTCCAGCGAGAAACGCAATATCCGACGTGAACAGCCATTGCAATCGGCCCGACAATCCGGACAGCATGCATTGCAAATCGCTGTAGATGAACCGACACCGGCAACGGAAGCAGCCAAAAATGAGCAGCTGGCGCTGGTGGCCGGGTGCCTGGCCGAGCTACCGGAGGATTACCAGCGGGTGATTCGCATGCGTCAATGGGAGCAGCTAACGTTTCGTGAAATCGCTACGCGGATGAATCGCACCGAAGATGCCTGTCAAAAACTTTGGCGCCGCGCGATTGCTGCGCTTAAACATTCGCTGGCCGGCAAGCACGTGTTGTGACATGAAAGGTTCATCATGGGCAAATCTCATGAACTTAAGAATTCCGAAGAACATTTTGAATCGGAACTGCACCGGTTTGAGGACGAGCATGAAGACGTATTGAATCTGCTCGACAAACTGCGGGCCCGCGGATACATGGGTGACGCGGTCACGGTCGATGACCATCAGCAAGATACTGCCGACCTGGACTACCAACTGGACCCGGAAGTGCTGGCGGAGATTCCGCACCGGATCGGCAGATTCGAAATCAAGTCGTTGTTGGGTCAGGGTGGTTTTGGGCTGGTGTTTCTGGCCCATGACCCGCGACTTAAACGCGATGTTGCCCTGAAAATCCCTCGTCCTGAAGCAGTCATGACGCGAGACCTGCGACAGCGCTTTCTGCGCGAAGCGGAAATGTGCGCTGCGTTGAATCACGCCAACATTGTGCCGGTCTTTGAGGTCGGCACCGCTGGTCCGATTTGCTACACCGCGTCGGGCGTGTGTCACGGGATGAACTTGAGCCAATGGATGAAGCAAGCCGATGAATTGCCCCATCCCAAACTGACGGCAGCCATTTGCGCGACGCTGTGCGACGCTCTGCAACATGCCCACTCGCGGGGCATCATGCATCGCGACCTGAAACCTGACAACATCATGATTGGAGACAACAGCAAATCGCAAACAGATCCTCAACACATTGGCCCGATCGACACTCCGCACGGGCTGGCTGCTTCGGTCCAGATTACCGATTTTGGACTGGCCAAGGCCATTGACGACACCAGCGAGATTACGCGGACCGGTTCGATCATCGGCACTCCGGCATACATGGCGCCCGAACAAACCGAAAGCAGTTTTCGGGACTCCAGTTCACCCTGCTCCGATCTTTATTCACTGGGCGCGGTCCTCTACTTTCTGCTCACCGGACGTTCGCCATTTCAGACGGAATCTTTGCTGGAAACCATCCGGGCGGTCAAGGAACGACCTCCTGTTGCTCCGGCCAGGATCCGCGCGGCCATTCCCCGGGACCTGGAGGCCATCTGCCTCAAATGCCTGGAAAAGGACCCCGAGTCCCGTTATCAATCGGCCAGTGAACTGCATTCTGACCTGGATCGGTTTCTGAATAATCGTCCGGTCGAAGCGCGATCCATAACCGTTCTCGATCGATTGTCTCGCTGGATCAAGCGAAATCCCCTGATCTCTGGCGCGCTGGCCGCTGCGGTTGTCTTTCTCATCGCGGCCCTGGTGGCCACAACGGCGGGCCTGATCTCCACCAACAACGCACTGCAAAGGGAGAGCGCTGCAAAAAGTGAAGCAGTTCGTCAGTACGAAGCTGTCAAGGAAGCCATCGACAAATACTATGTCAAGGTCGCAGCCAATCCGGCACTCAAGAGTACACCTGGTGCCGGTCCTGTTCGACAGGAGTTGCTGGGCCTGGCCCTGGAATACTACACGCAATACGTCGCCGAAAACCGCAATGACCCTTCACTGAACACCGACATTGCAGAAACAGAATTACGCATTGGCGAAATCCTCGATGACTTCAGCCGTTTCAACGAAGCACGCGAACATTTTGAAGTTGCCGAACAACTGGTCGACGATCAGCTGCAATTGACGCCAGACGATTTTGATTTACGAGACCTGCATTCACGCATTCTAAAGGCCCTGGCCAGCGTCCATCTGTCGATCGGTGACCTGGAAAAATCATCTGGCTATTTCGATGGTGCCATCGCCTTGCAGCAGGACCTGTTCGATGAAAATCCTGATGATCTCGTTCAGCTTCAGCGATTGGCCAGGTATCAGGGTGCCCGCGGACCTTTGTTGCAGCAACAGGGACAGTTTGAAGATTGGGTGCAGAGCATGGAAGAAGCGAACAACTTGTTCGAAATGGCATTGCAGGTCGATAACAGCGACCTGGACTTCTACCGGCACGCACTGATCAATCGCGGTCAACTGGCACATGCCTACCGCGGTACAGGACAAGCTGATGCCGCGGAAACCCTGACCAGAGAGTTGGCTGAGGAATCGCGTCAATTGGTCGAAGACTATCCCGATTTTTGGGAAGTCCATGATCTGTACGTTGGTGCGGCGATCAACCTTTCAACATTTCATTTGATGCGTGGCGAATTCCAGCAGATCCTTCCCGAACTGGAACACTCTCAAATCGTTGTCGACCGGTTGTGCTGGCTGCATCCGGCCGTGGAGAAGTACCGCGATTTGAAGCAAGGCGTGTTGCAACGACTGGCCGTGGTGTTTCAACAATCGGGCGATCCCGAACGCACCGTTGAAATCTTTGGCGAACTGGTTGAGATGGCCCGAGAACAACTTGCCATCGACGAGTCCATTGTCAAGTCACAGTTCAATCTGGCGCAGCACATTGTCAATTACGTCGCCTTTTTCATGTACAACCATCGGGATCTGGCAAACGGACTGGAATTGATGGGGGAAGCCGATCATTTGTCCACCGCGTGTGCAGCGGCGCAACCAAACAACAACGATTACAAATTGCTTCGTGTCATGGTGCTGGATATTTCCAGCCAACTGGCCTATGCCGAGCACCGGTACCGCGATGCGATCCAGCAGGGCAACGTTGCCATCCAGGTAATCAATGACATACGGTCTACGACAGTTGATGATCCCAAGGTCAAACGACACACGGCTCCCGTCTTTCAAAATCTGGCTCGGGCGTATTACCGACTGGAACAATATGCAGATTCGGCAGACAACTGGCGACTGATGCTGGACGACTGCCCTTCTCAATGGGTCATCGATGGTCAGTATCGGCTGGCAGCGACCCTGATTCGACTTGGCCAAACGGACGAAGCCGAATCAATGACCAGCGAAATCGATACGTCGCAGCTGCGACGCGAACAACATTTCAACCGGGCCCGCTATCATGCGGTCAAGGCCGGGTCCGGAAACGATGAGGCTCAACGTATTGCCTCTGTTGATCAGGCGTTGGCGTCATTACAAGACGCGCAGGGATCAGGATTCCTTGATGCCATGTGGAAAATTGACATCCTTGAGTCGGGCGACGATTTTGATCCCCTGCGTGATGACCAGCGTTTTCAGCCATTACTTCAGGAACTGAAAGCGGATCTCGGAGACGGTTCCTGAGCCGTGGTCTGTTCCGGGGTTCAACGTCGAAACCCGCGACGCGATAACAACGCAAGCAACCGGTTATTCCCTGGCTTCCATATTCAGGGGCGTTCTCCACGCACGAACAACGTGTATCTTTTTTTGCGGATCGTCTTCCGATTGAATGTTTTCGATCCGGTCCGGTTTGATACGATCGAGTCCCCAATCGTGGGATACGATCATTTTTCCTTCGTCCAGTTCGCGCAGCTGCGGAATCAGTTTCTTGTTCATCCAGTCCAGCAAGTACAACGTGATGACCGTCGCCTGATTAAGTTCGTCGCGCGGAATTTCAAAGATATCCCCCTGGTGGATCGTCACCAGGTGTTCAACACCGGCCTCCCTGACTTTTTGACGCGCCATTTCCGCGATTTGCGGATCGTATTCATATCCCACACCGCGGCAACCAAATTGCGTGGCGGCGACGATCAAAATGCGAGCGTCACCACAACCCAGATCGTAAACCACATCGTCAGCGTCGACCTCTCCAACTTCCAGCATCAAGTCGACAACGTCCCTGGGCGAGACAATATACGGTGCGTTGTTGCGGTGTTCCTCCGGGGCGCTCGCGAGTTGTTCACGCTGTGCAGCCAGGCTGCCTTTGTACACCTGCATTGCAATGGCCGCGCCAGCAAGCAAGACGGCGATAAGTAACAAGATTAGCGGACGACTTCGCCCAGAGCGGGAAGGACGGGAGATTGCACCGGACATGGGTCGACAGGTGGGCAGGGTGAGAAAAGCTAATGGATATTATAGATTGTCCGGGCGATTTCCCATAAAAAAATCGCCGGCTGGCAACAAACGCCTGCGATCGCCGTGCCGGTAATTCCAGATTTGACAACGGTTGGAAGCATTGGCCGCGTCCGGAGGGACGTCCGACAACGCTTGCAGCAGGCCGAATAGTCCCATCGCCCTGAACAAGTAGACAACGCAGCGTTGTATGACCGACGCTACAGCATGTAATTGATCAATTCCGCGACGGCGGTGATCGTCAACGATGGATTGACTCCGATCGGGCCTGGGATGATCGAGCCGTCAATCACATGCAGGTTGGGATAGTTAAAGACCTCACCACGCGCATCGACCACCGCGTTGTGCATCGAGTCGCCCATGATACAGCCGCCCAGTGCGTGGGCAGTAAACGACTTGCCGTTTTGTTCCCAAACATTTTCAAAATACTCTCCGCCCGTCGCACAACTGATTCGCCGTAGAACGTTGCGAACTTTTTCAAAGAAATCCCAGGTCGCTTCGTACGGCCAGTCAATACATGCGTTGCCGCAGGAATCGAGCGAGATCTGTCCCGTCCGTGGATCCTGTCCCATAACCAGGTAAGGCAGAAACCGATTGATGCGGCCCCACGTCTTTTGAATTTCGTTGGTCCATTCAAATTCAATCGGGAACTCGCCCTGCATGTAGGATTGAAGAATCGGCAGAAAGCTGGTTCTTCGCAAAATGGTCTTGCGGAGCAGAATTCGCAACTCATCCGAGACGCTACAGTCTTCGACGAGGAATTGGTCGTGGCCTTCTTCGAACCACGCCGCGGCCGTGATATTGGGCCCTTGTGTGGGACAAACCGGAATTCCCCGAGGCAGAAGAGTACCCGAGTAGGCGTAGTCGCCGTTGGTGGTAAAGTTGCAGCCCAGCGCCGGACTGATCATGTCGAGAGTCCGGTGTACATATTTGCAACGCAGCAAAAGTTCAGTCGAACCAATCGAGCTGGCCGAGACAATCACACGATCGGCATCGATGGCCAGATCGCAATGGTCGTTGAGCCGATGAAAATACACGCGGTATCCCTGGGCCCCCCGCGGCTCGATGCACGTGGCTTTGCAAAGAGGCCAGATAACCGCCCCGTTGGCGACCGCCCATGACAGGTAGTTTGTATCGAGCGTGTTCTTGGCACTGATATTGCATCCTAACCCGCAGTCGCCCCGATGATCACAAACCGGCCGCTCGGGAACTTGCCCAAAATTGATGGCCAGTGGAACAGGGAAACTTTCTTCGCCCGCGAGTTGCATAGCCTGGCCGAATGCCTGTGTCCGCGGTGGCAACGCGGGATTTGCAGGGGTAGGCGAGACAGGAACGGCCCTCAGCATCCGCTCGGCCGTTGAGTAAAAGCCGTCCAGCAGGCCCCAAGTGACGCCGGTCGGCCATGCCAGCCGCTCAAAATGGTGACGCAACGGGCGCAACGTCGCACCATAGTAATGCAGTGATCCTCCACCGACTCCCGAAGCCCGGAGCAAGTGGAGGTTGGGAAAGCTCATGTATTCCGTCACGCCGTATTTTCCGGCGGACTCATTCCATACTCCCTGCTCCGTCAGGGTAAATACACTGTCGGCAAAATAACGGTCATAGCCGGGCGGATGAAAATGTCCCTGGCCGCGTTCCAGCACGCAGACGCTATATCCCTGTTCGGCAAGACGACACGCCGTCACAGCGCCGCCGAATCCAGATCCAATGACGATCGCATCGAATCGGTGGTTCATTCTGGATCCTCCATGCCC
>JBPCVB010000864.1:0-2751 GCA_051010855.1 Pirellulaceae bacterium
GTATTTGAGTCGATCTTGTTGTAAAGCTTGATTAGCGAATCTTCACGATCCTCGCCGACGTAAAAACGGACCGTGACAACGGCTTGTCCGTTTTGCGACATCGAATAGACGTATTCAACGCCGTCGATCTGGTACAGCAGCTTTTCCAGGGGTTGTGTGACCTGGCGATCGACTTCGGCAGCCGTCAAACCGGGGGCCCGCACGAACACGTCGGCCATGGGCACCACGATTTGGGGTTCTTCCTCGCGGGGCGTCAACCACAATGCCGCTGCGCCAACAGACAATGAAATCACAATAAACATGATCGCAATGTCGCCACGCAGAAAGACATCGACGATGCGTGTCAACCAGGGTAACGACTCGCTCGTTGCCGATACCGGAACATCAGAAGACGGTTCGCTCAATTCGCGGCTCCCGATGAACTAGCCTCCTGGTTGCCCTGCGTTGCGCCGGGTGCCGGGTATAGCACCACGTTGTCCCCTGCTTGCAAGCCACTGAGGACTTCAATCCGTCCGGGCATGCCGACACGACCTGTCTTGATCAGACGCCGTTCGAGGCTTCCATCGTCGCGCACGACGTTGACGAATTCCAGCTGACCAATACGCTGAATGGCCTCAGTGGCCAGACACAGATGGCGACGCGTGCCAGCAGGAATCTGCAGCCGTCCATACATCCCCTCATACAGGTTGTCACTGCGTGGCAAGCTGGCCTTGACCAGAAACGACCGGCTCAAGGCATCGGCCTGGGGAACAATCTCATCAATCGTGGCCTCAAATTCCTGATCGACTGAATCGACAAACACGGTCAGGTTCTGGCCCACCGTCAATTGCACCGCGAGGTTTTCGGGCACCGGAGTTTCCAGACGCAATGAACTGGCATCGTATAGCGTAAGAATCGGTGCGCCGGGCTGCGCTGTGTCGCCAGGCTCTGCCGTTCTGTCCACAATGCGGCCGTTCTTGGGAGCCCGAATGGTGGCGTACGAAAGCGTGGCTTCGGCCTCGTTGACAGCCTGTTCGGCCCGACGTTCATCGGCGCGGGCCACTGCGAGTTCGCGAACGGACTGATCGTACTCTCGCTGAGCGACTGCGTTCTGCTGCAACAAACGCTCGTTCCTCGTAAAGTTGGCGTCAGCGTTGCTGGTTGCCGCCTGGGCTGCCGCCAGTACCTCACGCGATTGTTGCAGACGCGCATTCAGTTCCTGAGTATTGAGTTCGACCAGCAAGTCGTCCTTGCTGACGAAGTCACCAGCGGTTACATGAATTTGCAAAATCGTTGCCAGAATTTTTGCGGATATCACACTGCGACTGGCAGCCTTCAGTGTTCCGACTGCCTCTTCGATGTAATCCTTGTAGATTTCATGAACTTCGTCAGTTGGTTGTCCCAGGACAAGGGATAACGGGACCTGGGTTTCGCCCGGTTGGATCTTTGGCTGGAAGATACCCGAAATCCAGGCAATGATTGCGGCCAACACGACCAAACCCAGCAGTACAGGAAGACCCTGCAGGACCGACTGGATGATTGATCGCAGCCTTTCGGCCCGCTTGCTCATTCGACAACCTCATTCGGCAGCGGTCTGCGGAGCGGCTGTTCGGCCGAGCGCAACCGGTCATTAACTGAAAAATCCCCGTCATGTTCCGCGTCAACCGACTTGTGGTCGTCTTCTGTGTTTTCGGTTTGTTCCGCCGAACTCGGCGTACAGGCACCGCTCATTCACGTCGAGACGCCTAATTTTGGCAGCACCCACATTTGCAACACAAACCAGAGTGCCACGAATCCGACAACGATCAGGATTTCATACATGTTGTTCGTTCCTTTTCGGGTTTGAATGTTTGTTTTCATTTGTCTGGATCCCCTACCTTGTTGTCGGCGTTGCCAGGTCAGGGAGCGTAACCGAACTGGACGAGGGTAAGTCAATCGCAGTCGCCGGCTCCCGTTGGACCTTGCCCTGGTCGAAAAGCTTGAATGCCAAATCAGCCGACAGAATGATGTGATCATTCAGGGACACTTCATCCATGCCGAAGTTTCTTAACCGGTCGATTACCGGGCCCTTGACGTCCGACAGGTAAAGTTCCACTTCGCTGGATTTCAGTTCTTCGCGAATTGATTCCAGCACCTCGATTCCCGTGGCATCGACATCGTTGATACCGCTGGCCACCAGCAGCACGCAATGCAATTCGGGACGATCGGCAATTGCTCCCAATAGCCACGATTCCAGACAAGGCGCGTTGGCGAAAGTCAGACTCTCGTCCACTCGCAAGGCAAGAACACCCGGCAAGGTTTCTACCTCGAAACGTTCAACATTGCGAAAGTGTTCGGTGCCCGGAATCCGGCCGACTTCGGCGATATGCGGTCGGCTCGCACGCCACATGTAGAGAATGCCCGTGGCGACAATGCCGATGATGATTCCCGTTTCAATGCCGGCAAGCAATACGGCGGCGAACGTGATTACCAGGGCAATGGCATCGCTGCGACTAAATCGCCACAACCGAATCGGCGTTTTCAGGTCAACCAGCGTGGCAACCGCCACGACGATGATGGCTGCCAATACTGCTTTGGGTATGTAAAAGAAAAGGGGCGTCAGAAACAGTACTGAAATCGCGACCAACAGAGCTGTAATCACCGAGCCCAGCGGTGTGCGGACGCCAGCTGAATAGTTGACAACGGATCTGCTAAATCCGCCGGTCACGGGATAGCCGCCGGTAAACGCTGCCCCGATATCGGCCATACCCAGTGCAAACAATTCCCGATTCG
>JBPCVB010000865.1:0-4539 GCA_051010855.1 Pirellulaceae bacterium
CGGTTGAGCTGGCAACCGCCAACTCAGATTTGGCAGTTGCCCGCGACGTGGCGGAAGCTGCCAGCCGAACCAAGGGAGAATTTCTGGCCAATATGAGCCACGAAATCCGCACGCCCATGAATGCCATCCTCGGATTCACCGACTTGTTGCAACGCGGCATGGCCGACTCACGCGAGGAACAAACCGAATACCTGTCGACCATTCAGTCCAGCGGCTCCCACCTGCTGGAGCTGATCAATGACATCCTCGACCTGTCCAAAATCGAGGCCGGCAAGATGGAAATGGAGATGACCGATTGTTCTCCATGCGAAGTGATCAATGACGTGGTCAATATTCTGGGAGTTCGTGCCCAGGAGAAGGAAATTTCGCTGAAGTGGGAAGCCCGCGAGTCGCTGCCCTCAAACATCAAAACCGACCCTGTCCGCTTGCGTCAGGTCGTTACCAACCTCGTCGGCAACGCCATCAAGTTCACGAGTTCGGGCGGTGTCAAGATTGCGGCGAATGTCGTTGGCACGTCGGCCCATCCGCGTTTGCAAATTGAAGTCATTGATACCGGTATTGGCATGTCGCCGAAACAGCTTGAAAAGATCTTTGATCCATTTACACAGGCCGACAACAGTGTGACACGCCGATTCGGCGGGACCGGACTGGGACTCTCTATCAGCCAGCGAATCGTCAAGTCACTGGGTGGTGAACTGACCGCACGGAGTATTCAGGGGCAGGGCAGTGTCTTCTCCTTTGATATTCCGTTTACCGCTGGTTGTCTTGAGAGTCGAATAACCACGGACGAATTCCAAAAAACTGCCTGGTCCCAGGCGGGCGCCAAGCATGTTCAGTACAAATTGCCTGAGTGCCGCATCCTGGTAGTCGACGACGGTGCAGCGAATCGCCGGCTGATTCGGCTGTTCCTGGGACGAGCAGGCTGCGAAGTCGAGCAGGCCGAAGACGGTCAGGTGGCCGTTGACATGTGTCAGGAACAGACATTCGATCTGATCCTGATGGATATGCAAATGCCTGTGCTTGACGGCTATGAGGCAACACGAAAACTGCGCGAATCAGGATTCACACTGCCAATTATTGCGTTGACGGCCAACGCCATGCAGGGCGACGAACAAAAATGTATCGATGCCGGTTGCAGCGGATTCCTGTCCAAACCTGTCGATATGGACAAACTGGTTGCGACAGTAGCCCAGGCGTTGAGCGTCGATCCGCAAACGGTCTCTCCGGAAGAAGTGGTCGAGCCGACAATCGGACAGGCTGAAGAGTCCCGTGAGCCAATGTTCTCATTGCCGGAAGCAAACGGATTTGCGGAAGTGCTCGCGATTGGTCTTGAGGCCATGGGGTCCGCATGGAGTCGCAAGGACCTCGGCATGTTTGCCGATGTGTGCGAGGAACTAGGGGAAGCTGCCAACGCCTTTGGAAAAACGAGGACAGCGGGCCGTCTCGAAACGATGATTCGACACGCTCACGAAAACGACCAGGCCGCGATCAGCGAGCAATTCGATCATCTGGAAAATGCAGCAATGCTGGATTTGCAGGACGACGCTCAATCGGTTGCGCAAAGTCTGGCCACCGAACGCCGTGCGACCCCAATACCAGACAAGATTCATTCGACGTTGCCTATGGACGAACCGGAATTCCGCGAAATCGTAGCCGATTTTGTCCCTGCGCTGGAAGCCAAGCTGGTGTCCATGAAAGCTGCTTGTGAATCGGGCGATATGGACGAACTGGCGAGACTAGCGCACTGGTTAAAAGGGGCGGGAGGCACCGTCGGTTTCCATGAGTTTTCACAACCAGCTCTCGAACTGGAACAGTTGGCCAAGGTCCACCAGGTCGATGGCATCGACGCGTTGCTTGGCGACATTGAAGCGTTGTGCCAGGCGATTGAAATCCCGAACCTTGAGTCATAACGAAGAGCTTTTTACAAGCAGATAATCATGCCTATTGAAAATCCGGACACAATGCCAGTCGCTACGGACGCGGTACCCGCGGGCGGGACGACCATGTTCAGGCCCCGACGTCTGGAAGAGAGTATTGCGAATATCAAGTCATCGAAGATCATGATTATCGATGACGAACCGTTGCTGGTGCGCGTGGTCCGACGCTTTCTGCAATCAGCCGGCTACAACAAGTTCATCGAGGTGACGGATTCCCGCGAAGCGATGCACCAGATCAATTCGCAGGATCCGGATCTCGTGTTGCTTGACATCATGATGCCACATGTGACGGGACTGGATATCTTGCGTGCCCGGCAATCGCTCACGTCGGTACAGTTTACGCCGTTCATCATTCTCAGTGCGACCAGTGATACAGATACCAAACGCTCGGCCCTGGAACTGGGAGCCAGCGAATTTCTGAACAAGCCGCTCGATCCGAGCGACTTGACGTTGCGTGTGCAAAATGCCTTGCTGGTCAAGGCCCACCAGAATCATCTGACGACCTACGCCGAAGAACTTTCGCGTCAAGTTCAGCTGCGAACTGCCGAATTGGAACGCTCCAGGGAACAGATCATTCATTGTCTTGCGAAGGCGGCTGAATTCCGCGACAACGACACCGGCAAGCACGTTGTGCGCGTGGGCAAGTTTTCGTCGGTGATTGCCGACGAACTCGGTTTCGACCGTACATTTTGCCGTCGCATGGAACTGGCAGCCCAGTTGCATGACGTGGGCAAGATCGGCGTGCCGGATTCCATTCTGCTGAATCCGGGAAAACTGTCCGACGAGGCCTTTAGCGTCATGCAAGAGCACTGCGATCTCGGTTGCTCGATCATCGAACCGCTGGCCCGGCACGAACTGGAAATGCTAAAACGCCGGTCACGCAATGAGCGGCTGTCACGCGAAGAAAAGCAATCGTCGTTATTGATTCTGGCGGCGAATATCGCCAAAACACATCATGAAAACTGGGACGGAACCGGATATCCAAATGGATTGAAAGGCAACAGGATTCCCATTGAGGGACGGATTACCGCGGTAGCAGACGTGTATGATGCGTTGTCCAGCCACCGGCCCTACAAAAAGGCTTTCCCGCTGGAGAAATGCCTGGAAATCATGAACGAGGAAATCGGCCGTCGTTTTGATCCGAAAGTTGTCGAGGCCTTTTTGCAACGCCTCAACGACATCGAGAACATTCGACGCAACTTCGCTGACTAGCCGGGGAGGGCGAAGTGTTGGCGTCGTTTTGATCAGGAACGCACGCATCGTCTCCGGATGCGGCGTCGCCGCCAGCAAACCGGCTGTTGAATCCTTCCCGGGCTTTCCCGATCAACCGACCGCTGGTGGACCGCCGAGCTGGTCGGTCGCTACTGGTTCCTGCCGGAATTTGACGCGGGTTCGTCGGTCATTTGAACGAGCGAACTACTTGATGGAGAACGGAATGTTGTCATCGCGCATTTTTTGTGTCGCGGGCATGTCCTTGTTTGCCGGGACTTCTTCCCGGGCTGTTGGTTCCGGCCGGTACACGGATTTAGGCACTACCTCCTTTAGAAAAAAAGGCGCGTATTTGTGAACCTGAGGAGCAATGCCGATGGGATCCACGGTGAATACCCACCACAGGACAAGTTGGGCGATGGGCAACGCCAGCAGAAATCCCAGCCCGATTCGCCACAGTTCACCAAAACCACTGGGCTTCTCATCCTTCTTTTTCTTCCGCGATTTCTTTTTGCGTTGCGGATAGCGGCTGCTCGTCCGACGCTGGGCGGTTTTGAGCGGTTTGGGAATTGTGTAGCTTTGTTCATCAAACGGATGGCTGATTTTGCTGGAACCGGTCGTCGTGGTTTGGTCGATTTGCGGTGCGCTTTCGGACAGCGTGTCAGACTCGGCCGACTCCGTAGTTACGCTATTCTTCACGATTGCGGCGGTAGGTAACAAATTTTCCATAATTTGTTTGCCAGTAATTTCCTCGTCACAATGGGGGCAAGCCAGCGACGTAGAGGCATCCATACCTTCAGGCAGCAAGAACATTTCCGCGCATTCCGGGCACGGAACCGGTTCGGCTGCCTTCAAAATGTCTGACTTGGACGGCATCGTCACTCCTCAATTTCTACCTCAACGATTATAGCATGTGGATCCAGTGCCAAAAACGCCGCGTTTCTCAAACAGCATTCATGTTGCCGCAGCAATGTGCTGGACTTTGTGACGCAGGTGTTCAATCAATGGGCGGGCATCAATTTCCGATCCAGTCACCCTGCGCATCAACTCACTGGCACGATAACAATTGCCCTGGCTGTAAACCTTGTCCTGCAACCAGCCAAGCAAGGGACCAAAATTGCCGTTGGCAAACTGCTCATCCTGATTTCCCAGTTCATTATCGACGCAGCTGAACATCTGACTGGCGTAAATATTTCCCAGCGTGTAGGTCGGGAAATAGCCCACCAGTCCAGCGCTCCAGTGAATATCCTGCAGCACACCGCCTGCATCGTCTGGCGGTGTGATGCCAAGGTATTGCCGGTATTTCCGATTCCACGCTTCCGGCAAATCGGCAACAGCCAGAGCATCGTTGATCAATTCCTGCTCCAGTTCAAAACGAATGATGATGTGCAGG
>JBPCVB010000866.1:0-7557 GCA_051010855.1 Pirellulaceae bacterium
GAATCGGGGCGCTGGTATCTGCGTACGATCCATATGGAAAAAATCGATCACGAAGATGCCGATTACCAATCGACCTGGGCAACCTTGACATTCGAAGTCGCCGGCAACTGAGTACCGCACAAACAAATCTACCTGGACAAAAGTTCGTCCGTATCCAGGGTAGCGCGTTTAAGATTTTCGATGAAGGAGTTGCAAAATGCCTAGATGGATATTTGAGCCTGGCCATACCGCGGCGGGTTTCCGCACCCGGCATATGATGGTGTCCTGGGTGCGCGGGCAATTCTCAGACGTTCACGGCTGGCTCGAATTCGATGTCGACAAACCAACGGAGCTTGCCCTCGAAGCGACTATCCAGGCCAATCGGTTGTGGACGGGAGAGCACGACCGGGATGAACACCTTCGTGCCCCGGACTTTCTCGATGTGAAGAAACACGGCACGATCACCTTTGAGAGTACGAAAAGCAGTTGCGTGGGCGCGGCTGACTTTGACGTGTCCGGTAACCTGACGATTCGGGGCATCAGTCGACCTGTGCTATTGCATATGCATTACCTGGGCAAGTGGGGGACTCCCTTTTGGACCGAGGCTGGCGATATGGGGCCCGTTACACGCGTTGGCTTTGCCGGCGAAACACGCATTAACCGCAATGATTTCGACGTCAGCTGGAACGGTCAAATGGAGAATAACGGGGTTGTCGTAAGCGATGAAGTCCTGATTACAGTTGACGTTGAGGCGATGCTGGAGACGGAGTTAAAGAAGGCCCAGGCCGGGGCGGCATAACAACTCTGTTCGAATAGCCCCGCACACGTTCCAAGGTGCCACTGCTAACTTGATTGGCAGTGTGCTTTTGTATTGCCCGTGCCACTTTCGACATCCATGCGGTCGACGGGATCCGCACAAAAATCACTGCTGGACAAGCCCGCAGTGGCACCTATGCGTGTAGGGTTGGCTCGGGGTTATTCCGTCAGGGCAATGACATCGCCGAAGTGGCTACCGAAATAGATCTTGCCATGTATGGCGACGGGCGATGTCCACACCTTGATGTCCTGGCCGACCAGATACTGCCAACGCTGGCTGCCGTCGTTGCGGTTGACGGCATACAGGTGACCGTCCGATGAGCCAACGTAGATAGAGTGATCGGTAACGGCGGGGGAAGAAAAAACGGCCCCGTTCAAATCTGCTTTCCATTTAGTCTCGCCGTTATCAGCTGCCAACGCGTACAGATGCCCGTCGTTGCTGCCAATGTAGATAATATTGTCCACCATCGTGGGTGAAGAAAAGATCTCGCCGGCCGTCTCACATTTCCAGCTGATTGACCCGTCGGTGATATTCAAGCCATAAACGTGACGATCGTAGGAACCGAAAGTCACGATGTCACGATTGGCGACTGGCGAGGAAAAAATCGGTTGGTCATTCTGCTTGAAGGACCAGTTTTCCTGACCCGTATTGCGATCAATGGAAAACAGCTTGCCTTCATATGTTCCAATGAACAATGAATCGGCATTCAATGTTGGCGACGAAAGCATGCTCGCGCCCGCATCGAACTTCCAAATCTGTTGGCCGGTCAACGCATCCAGCGCATAGACATGGTTGTCAAACGCTCCAAAGTAAACGACTCCATTTTCGATCGTGGGCGATGATTGTTCGCCGCCGTCCCCCAAAGCGAACTCCCAGCGTTTTGTCCCTGTTTCGGCATCCAGGGCATAAAACTTGTTATCGTCCGCACCGAAATAGACGACTCCATCGACGACCGAAGGGGTAGCGCGCACCCACCCGCCAACATCAAAACTCCATTTTAGCTCGCCCGATTTTTGGTCGATCGCGTGGAGGCGTTTGACATGCCCTCCGACGTACACCACACCATCGACGACCACCGGCGAGGACTCGATGATGTCTCCGGTCGTGTACTTCCAGTCAACGACTGGTGACTGAATTTCAGTCAAGCCATGGGCGCTGTTCCCGCTGGTGTTCAAACGGAAGCGGGGCCATGCGTTGGGTGCAGGAGGCGTATCGTCTGCCTGCTGGCTGGATTGGGACATGTGGCTCCCGGTCCTTTCATTGACAGGATAATTTTCATGAATCATCCCCACAAAAAAGATCATTGTGTTTTTGGTGTTCGGAGCGGTGTCTTGTCCGTTTGCGTCAAGTGAAAACATCGACACGATCACAAGGAGCAGCATCTGACGGCAGGCAACCTTGCGGAGCTTGTTAACAAATCTGGACATTAGCCGGCTCGTTGTTTGATCATGAACGTATACAGGGAATTTCGGGTGGCGTACGGTTCAGGTTGCATCCACGTCGCCATCGGTACTGCTGCCGTGGTATGGCCTGGACACTTGCACGTAAAGTGGATGGTACAACTTTGTGTACTCGGCGTCAGGCGACCAGGCCGGTCAATTCCTGGCGTCCTACCACTTTTCACAAAGGGCGGAATGCCATAAGGTGGGAACGCTAATCGTCGTACATTCGTACGGGAATCCAACCATTACGAGGAACTTTGCTATGAAAAAAATGACTCAAACAGGCATGCTATTGCTGGGATTGATGGTCGCTTTCGCTGGATGCGATGCAGCCAAGGAAAAACTCGACGACGCCAAGGACCTGACAAATATCGACTTCGGTGATTTCGATATGGCAGGCTTGCAGGATCAGTTCTCGGGCATCACTGACGGCTTTAAGGATGTCAACGCCGACAATGTTGACGGCCTGACTTCGAAGATTTCCGGCCTGACCGGCTCAATCGACGGCATGGGAATCGGAAACCTGACAGGGCCTGCCAAGACCGCAGCGGGTGGAGTCATCTCCAAGTTTATTGACGCCATTACCAGCGCGATGGGCGGCATCTCCGACGAGGGTATCCTTTCCAAGCTGAAACCAGTCGTTGATCCGCTGTTGCAAAAACTCAACGCTTTCAAGTAAGCATCACGTACTGATCAATACGTAAAGGGGGCGCCGTATGGCGTCCCTTTTTTGTTTGCCTGAGTGTGTTTTTCGGACCGCTGATGAACGCTCATGAACGCTAATCAATTTGCTACATTAGTGTGCATCAGCGTCGATTGACGGCCTCGTAATTCCCTGAATAAATCGGACAGGATGACTCGCTTGTACTCCAGTTTGCCGATTGGCCCAAAGTTGATTAGGTAACCAATTGGAGACCGGGTAATCCTCATGTAATTCATCAGTTGGGCCTCGTTGTCCGATACCAGGGCTGAGACCGCTTTCAATTCGACAATCATTTTCTCGTGAACGACCAGGTCAGGGATGTATTTGGTGCCCAGCTTCTGCCCCTTGTAAAAAACGTCGATCTCTTTTTTGGTCGCGAAGGGAATGTTTCGTAGTACGAGTTCCTTTTCAAGGCTTTGTTGGTATATTTCTTCGCGCAGTCCACCACCCATTTTCATTGTGGACTTCAAATGCCGCGCCCATGAAAGCATATCCTTCGGCGGAAAAAGGCTTGTCGCTCATCGTTTGTGACATGGAGTTGGATACCGCTAACAAACGCTAGTTGGAATCTGGTTTAAGAGTATCAGCGTTTATTAGCGTTGATAAGCGGTCAAGATTACGCCGCCAGCGCCGTGTCGACGTCGGGGACTTCGCCATGTTTGTGGGTGGCGGCGATCAGCATGTAAAGCGCGGGCACGACGAATAGCGTAAAAAGCGTACCGATGGCCATGCCGCCAACCAGCACGATGCCGATGCTGTTGCGGGCCTCGGCCCCTGGACCGACGACCAGGACGAGAGGAAGGTGACCGAAAACCGTGGCCGCAGATGTCATCAATACCGGTCGCAAGCGTGTTTGTGCGGCTTCGTAGATCGCTTGCCACTTGGTCCTGCCGTCGGCTTGCAACGAGTTCGCAAACTCCACAATCAGGATCCCGTTCTTGGCCACCAGTCCGACCAGCGTGATCAAGCCGACTTGTGAATAAATATTGATCGTGGTGTAGCCCAAAAATGTCAGCATCAATGCGCCCGACAATGCCAATGGCACGGAACCCAGCAACACGATCAACGGGTCGCGAAACGAATGGAATTGGGCTGCCAGCACCAGGTAGATCATGATCAGCGCAAATCCAAGACTGACGACAAGCGCCGAACCTTCTTCTTTCAATTGCCGGGATTGGCCGGCATAGTCCAGCGAGGCGGACGGTCCCAATACGTCGCGGGCCACCTGCTCCATCGTATCCAGTCCGTCTGAACGAGTAACACCCGGCAACACCGCGGCGGTTATGCGGACCGCGCTCTGTTGCTGGAATCGTGTCAGGTTCCGCGGCGCGACTCCTGATTTGATTCTGGCAAAGCTGGAGACCGGAATCAGGTCGCCGGACGGGCTGCGAATCCGCAAGTCCATCATGCCCGAAATCGATTCGCGATCCTTTTCGTCAAGTTGCGGGATGACCTGGTAACTGCGATTAAAATAATTAAAGCGGTTCACATAGCCGCCACCCAGCAACACACCGAGTTCCTGACCGATCATGGCCAGGTCCATTCCCAGGTCGGCCACCTTTTCCCGATCGACTTCGATGCGGGCAACGGGCAAATCGAGTTTCAAATCGCTTTGGGCGAACATGAACTTTCCGGTTTGCATACTCTTTGCCAGAATTTCGTTAACGGAATCGGCCATGTCTTCCACTGACGAATCGCTTTTGACTATCAACTCCACATCCGAGTAACCTGCCGTTGGCAGAGGCGGCACCGTGAACGGAAAGGCATTGATGCCGGGAATCTGCGAAACCAGCCCAAACATCTCTGGCTGAATCTCAATCGTCGTGCGGTCTCGGTCATCGAAGGGCGTGGTGATGATTCCGCCGAATCCACCTGCGCTGGTGGCCAACCCCCACATACTTTCGTATTCCGGGATCATTTTCATCTGGTCGGCAAGACGCATCGTCCAGCGAGATGTCGAGGTCAACGTGGAATCGGGCGCGGATTCGATAACCAGGGCAATGCCACTCTGGTCTTCGACCGGCGCCAGTTCCTTGCCGCTGAACATGTACAACGGGATGGCGGTAAGCGCGAAGATCACGGTGGCCACTGCGATCGACAGCCGTAGATCAATCGCCCCGCGCAAAAACCAGGCATAGAATGCACGCAGACGCTCAAACCCACGGTTGACTACGCGAGTCAACCACGCTTCCTTGCCGGCGGGATGAATCATATAGCTGCTCATCACCGGAGACAGCGTCAACGCGACGACGCCGGATACCAGCACCGCCGCCGCCAGCGTAAAGGCAAACTCGCGAAACAGCATACCTGTCAGTCCACCCTGGAAACCGATTGGCGTGTAGACCACGGCCAGCGTAATGGTCATCGCGATGATAGGGCCCTTCAGTTCCCGTGCACCAATCAAGGCTGCCTGGAATCGCGATTTCCCCATTTGCACATGCCGCTGTACGTTCTCCACCACGACAATCGCGTCGTCCACGACCAGACCGACAGCCAGCACAATTGCCAGGATGGTCAACAGGTTAAGTGAAAACCCCAGAGCCAGCATAAAGATCGTGGCGCCGATCAGCGAAACGGGCATGGCCAGCAAAGGCACAATGGCGGTGCGGATCGAGCCGAGAAACAGAAATACCACAAAGCCGACGATCAGGATGGTCTCGGCCAGCGTTTCACCGATTTCTTGAATGGCGTCTTGCATAAAGGTGGTTCCGTCAAACGCCATTTGCATATCGATATGGTCTGGCAAACCGGGACGCATTCGTTCCATTTCGCGTTGCAGATCGTAAGAGACCTCGATCTCGTTGCTGCCGGGCAATGGCCAAACGGATACATACACCGCTGGCTTCCCTTCATAAAACGCCGACATGATCGGCTCTTCCGATCCCAGTTCGACCTCCGCTACATCCTTCAGACGGATCGTGGCATTGTTTTGTCGGGAGACGATCAGTTCCTGAAATTCCTCGACGGTTTGCAAGTCTGTATTGGTGAGCAAATCGATCTGGACCGTTTCACTTTTTAATCGCCCCAAAGCTGCGATGTAGTTGTTACGTTGCAAGGCGTTGTAGACATCGCCCGGCGTCAGGTTGAGTTCGCCTAGTCGTTGCGGTGATATCCAGATCCGCATTGCCGGCTTCTGTCCGGCTTCGATACCAATTCGCTGGATGCCCGGCAACGTATTCAGTTGCGGCTGGATATTACGGTTCAGCCAATCCGTTAGCGTGGGTATGTCAAACCGTTCCGATGTGAAGCTGATGTAGAAACTTGCAAAGGGCCGGTCGGCGCGTTGCAGGTCCACTGACGGGGGCTCGGAACCGGTTGGCAACTGGCGCCGAACCTGTTGCAGCCGCGCGTTGATTTCTGCCAGGGCCTGCGTACTGTCGTGATTCAGTTTCAGCCGGATAGTGATTGTGCTGACGCCAGCCGTGGAACTCGACTCGATGTAGTCGATTCCGGAAATACTGCTGACGGCCTGTTCAATCGGCGTCGTGAGGAAACCGCGAACCGTTTCCGCGCTGGCTCCGATATAGAAAGTCGTGATGATAACCGACGAACTTTCCAGTGTGGGATACTGCTGAACGGGCAGCGATCGAATGGCACTAATACCGACCAGTACAATCGTCAGGTTGACCACGATGGCCAGCACCGGACGCTGGATAAAGATGTCCGTTATCGAATGCCTGGCTGTCGTTTCACTGGTCACTCGCCGGTTCTCCCTCTGGTTCCGGTTGCGCGAATGTAATCAGCGTGCCGTCCTGCAACTTGAACGAACCTTCGACGATAACCTGGTCGTCAGCGGAGAGTCCGCTGGCGATACCGATGTTGGAGCCGACCACAGTGGCCAGCAACACCGGTCGGGCGGTGGCGCGAAGTTCTCCGGCCTTGTTTGTCTCAGCCAGGAAAACGAACGTCTCCTGTGGCGAACGACGAACCGCCTGGGCAGGCACCGACATCAGGTTCATCGCGGTCCCGTACTCGACTTTGACCGATACGGAATCACCCGGCCTCAACGAGTCTGGAGGATTGTCGACACGGGCGCGCACTCGCATATTGCGAGTCTGGCGGTCTGCCTGGGCGTCGATCGCGGAAATTTTCGCGGGGTAGTTCGTGTCTCCGAACACAACGATCACCGAGTCACCGGTATTCACCTTATTAACGACGTACTGCGCTAAAGTGAATTCGACCAGCAAATGATCTTCGACGCTGTGCAATGTGGTTATCAGGCTGCCGGCCGGCAGATACTGCCCCGGCTGAACATCGGAAAGGCCGACGCGACCCCGAAACGGCGAGGTGATGGTTTTGCGAGTAATCATCGCCTGTAACTCTTCCACTTCGGCGCTGGCTTGTTCCCACCGAGACTCGGCTTCTTCCTTTTCCTTCTCGGGAATAGAGTCTGCCATTTGTTGATTGCGCTCGATCGCCTGCAGGGCAAACTTTTCGCGTACTTCCGCTGCTTTCAGTTGCGCTTGTTCGACCTTGGTGTCCAGACTTAATAGCTCAACACCCTTTTCCACCAGTTGGCCGGGTTCGAAAAGCACGGTCGCGACGGTGCCCGGCAGTTCATTGTTCACAGTGATAAATCGAGGGGCCAGTATCGTGCCAATGCCAGTCGTCGAATT
>JBPCVB010000867.1:0-4085 GCA_051010855.1 Pirellulaceae bacterium
CGCCAGACGGTGGATGAACTCCGAGAAATCCCACGCTCTGGCGAGCGTAGCTACGGATGAAGCGAATGTTTTCTACAGAGCCGGTCGGGAGTCAATTGCCGGTACGGCCCTTCGGGTGCTTTGCACAATTGACTCCCGATCCCTTAATCACAGTCGTCACAGTTCGTCTGAATAATATTTGCGGGCCCGCGCTGCGTATATTTGACCTCACAACCGCATCAAAACTTTTCAGAAATTCAGGAACAAAACACTGCTATCAAGAGTATTGTTATCGACGTTCCACTAGCGATTCCAATGCATGGAGGCATGGAGGCATGGATAAGATGGGTAAGGAAGCAACTTGTGACTGGTGTGGAGAATGGATTTATTTCATTACTCGCGATGGCAGACAGACGCCAATGCAAAACGGCAAACCACATCGCTGCCGTGACCATGCTGTCGGTTCACGATTTTCGGTAGGGACGCGAAGACGTGAAATGGCTGAAAGCCACCAAACGGGTTCGTCACAAGTACGGACCGGTGGCGGCTATCCAAAAAAAGCAGATGTCAAAAAAGTTGGCGTTAATCAACGGAGTGGATTCGGTCTGTTACCGCTGATATTCTTTGCCGTTCTATTCCTTTTTGTCGGCAGTCAACTCCTCAGGCTTTCTGTCGCTTGAGTAACAAGTGATGGCTGCGTCAAGGCTTCGGGTACTTTGCACAATTGACTTCCGACCCCTTAATATATTGTTTGAACTGCTCACCACGCGGTGACTAAAATCAAGGTCGACAGACAACCTCCTAGTTTCTGCTGACCAGTGGCCATCCATGCAAAAAGATGAAGTGGTTTCCGCGCTGCGCGAAATGGCGGATTTGCTGGAAATCACTGACGCCAATACGTTTGAAGTGCGGGCCTTTCGCAATGCTTCCCAGGGGCTGGAGGACTGGGACGGCGATCTCCAGCAGGCCGCCAGCGACGCGAAACTCAACGAGATTCCATCCATTGGAAAAGGGATCGCGCAAGTGATTACCGAACTGGTGGAAACCGGGGACGCCAGTGAACTCCAGCGGGTCCGCGGCCTGGTGCCTGATGAACTGCCGATTCTGTTGCGGTTTCGAGGATTGGGTCCAAAACGCGTGCGTGCGTTGTGGCAGGAACTGGGCGTGGAAAGTCCTGCTGACCTGCAACAGGCCGCCGAAGAGGGCCGTGTTGCCAAACTCAAGGGATTTGGCGCCAAGACTGTCGAGAAGATCATGGCCAGCATCGAATACTTTCAGGATCGCGACCGACCACGCGAACTCCAGCACCAGTGGTCCGAAACACCGCTGCCACATGCGCCCAAATCCTCGGGTCGCATCTGGGCTGGCACCTCCGGTTACAGCTATCCGGCATGGAAAGGCAGTTTTTACCCCGGGGACGCGCGCACCGATGACCTGCTGGAACACTACTCGGGACAACTCAATACCGTTGAAATCAATAACACGTTTTATCGATTCCCTTCACAAAAAGTTGTCACGCAGTGGTTGGCGCAGACACCCGACCATTTCCATTTTGCGCTTAAGGCCCATCGTCGCGTTACGCATCAAATGCGATTGAGTCCGGCGTCGCGCGATCGAATCATCGAGTTTGTTGATCGCTGTGGTCAGTTGGGTTCGCGACTAGGCTGTTTGCTTTACCAATTCCCGCCAGATTTTGCGCGGGATGACACTCGACTGGATCTGCTACTGGCCACGTTACCCGAGGGACCTCGATACGCCGTCGAGTTTCGTCACGATAGCTGGCGCGATGATGCGGTGCTGAAACGATTGCGTGATCGCAATATTGCCTGGGTTTCGGGCGATGCGGAAAATGAACCTCCCGAACAATGCGTCACGGCTGACTTTGTATACACTCGCTTGCGCCGGACTGCGTACTCCAGTGACGAACTGGATGGCTGGAATCGCTGGTTTGATGAGCAGCGAAAGGCGAATCGCGACGTGCTGGCCTATCTAAAACACGACGACAGCGGCGAGATCCCGAAAGCCATCGTCCAGCGCTGGGGTCCGGGTTGAGGATTTCCCGGCAGCACTCCCCCCACATCGGCCAAATTCGGAACTACTCGAACTAGTCGTATTAGAATTCGTGCTACCCACCTGTTAGACTGGGGAAAGAAATAGAGAAAAAAGGTAGTCCTGCCAGCCAGCCCCGGCGATCATCGCCAGCGTAGCTCCATGTCAACGTCTGACCCGGTCCAATCCATCGCCGATCAATTCCGATCTGACTGGTCGGCGGACGATCGCCCGTGGATTGCCCAATATCTCGCTCGCGTCGGTCCCGACGAGCATGAACAATTGCTGGAAGTTCTAGTCCCGATCGACATCGAATTCCGCCAAAAATCGGGCGAGCGGCCTCAGGCCAACGACTATATGCAACTGGGCGCAGTAGCTGTGGGGATAGCCTGGCGGGATCTGCATGAATCATTTGAGCATCAGGCCATCGATACCAGTCGGGACGGCGGTATCACCGTGCTGGAACCAACTTCGTCAGATTGCGCGCACGGAGGGACGCGCCGCACCGAGGACGATGAAGGTTTTGGTATTTCACCGTTGGAAATGGCTTCGGAATTCATCGGGCCATACAAGTTGCTGCAACAAATCGGAACCGGAGGCATGGGCTCGGTGTGGATGGCCGAGCAACAGGAGCCAGTCAAGCGGCGAGTGGCATTGAAGGTGATTCGGGCCGATCTCGGTTCCCGTAAATCGATCGCCCGGTTTGAGGCCGAACGTCAGGCCATCGCCATGATGAATCACCAGAACATTGCCAGGATTCTGGATGCCGGAACGACCGACGCCGGGCATCCCTGGCTGGTCATGGAACTGGTCAAGGGCATTCCGTTGAACCGTTATTGCGATCGCAAAAAACTGTCGGTTCGCGAGCGGCTGGAATTGATGTTGCCGGTTTGCCGTGCAATCCAGCATGCCCATCAAAAAGGGATTATCCACCGGGACCTCAAGCACTCCAATGTGCTGGTCGCTCATTCCGACGGCAAACCGATGCCAAAAGTGATTGACTTTGGGCTCGCCAAATCGTCGCAGACCCAGTTGACGGACAAGACCATGTTCACTGAATACGGCAAGGTCGTGGGGACGTTGCAGTACATGAGTCCGGAACAGGCCGCGACCGATGCAATTGATGTGGATACACGCACCGATATTTATGCATTGGGCGTGATGATCTACAAATTGTTGACCGGCACCACTCCCTTGCCCAACGACACAGTCAGCAGTCAGTCGCTGATCCAGGTGCTGGAATTAATTCGGCATCAGGAGCCTCCGCGACCCAGTGTTCGTCTCGCCGAAGCCAAGGATCCGAAAAAACTTGGCGAGCAGCGGCAGACGACACGCGACAAAGTGGCCCAGGAGGTCGGCGGCGACCTGGACTGGATCGTCATGAAAGCCCTGGACAAGGATCGGGAGCGTCGCTACGAAACAGCCAATGCCCTGGCACTGGATATCGAACGTTACCTGAACGACGAGGAAGTGCGGGCACGTCCTCCGTCCACTTCGTACCGGATACAGAAATTTGTCAAACGCAATCGCGGCCTGGTTGCCTCGGCGTTGATTTCCTCGTTGCTTCTGCTGGCCGGGATTATCGGTACCAGCAGCGGATTCTTTTGGGCCCTGAACGAACGCGATCGCGCAAATCGCCATTCGGTTGAAGCGGAAGAGGAAGCCACCAACGCGCGTATCGCCGAAAATGAGGCTCGTGAATCGGAAGCACGCAGTCGCAAACTGCAGATGACGGCCGAAGCCAGACTACGCGCGATCCGGCTTAAGTCGGCATGGAGCGACTGGCAATTGGGTAACGTTGAAACGGCGTGGCAGATGATCAAGTCACTGGATGACATGGGCAAATGGGAGAGCCGCTTTTTGCGTACCGAATTCAACGCCAGCGAAGATGTATTGTACGGGCATGCCCTCAACGTGTTGGCTGTTGACGCATCCCCCGACGGACGCTGGATCGCGACCGCTGCCGTGGATCAAACCGTCAGGCTGTGGGACGCTGTATCCCGCGAATTGGTGTACTCACGTGAAATCGATGGCTCGCCCACGGCACTTTGTTTTTC
>JBPCVB010000868.1:0-3641 GCA_051010855.1 Pirellulaceae bacterium
GTCCAAAGCCACGTTCTATTTCGTGATCTTTATCATGGTCGTGATTGATATCGTGCAAGGAAGTTACCAGAAAAAACTGTTGGCGCAATCAGAGCGCGAACTGGCCTACAACCAACCCGCCAGCGAACAAGCGGGAACATAATGGGAACGCTGCGCACTTGCTGGTTTGGTCCAACCGTGTTGCTGCTGGTGGCAGCGTCCGTATCGGCACAGGATGAGTTCGACACCCAGCCGTTGACCAAGCCGTTCACCACACCACAGCAAGCGCTGGAAAAGCTGCAGCTGCCCGAGGGATTTACGGCCACGTTGTTTGCCGCCGAGCCCGATGTTCGGCAACCGATCGCCGTTGCCACGGATCATCGCGGTCGCTTGTGGGTCGTTGAAAACCTGACTTACTCGGATAGTTCAACCAATTACGATCTGACTCAATCGGATCGCATCCTGATCCTCGAGGACACGGATCATGACGGCGTCTGCGACTCCCACACCGTTTTTTGGGACGAAGGCAAAAAGGTTACCGGGATCGAACTGGGATTCGGCGGCGTTTGGGTGACTGCCGCGCCCAACTTGCTATTCATTCCTGATGCCGACGGCGATGACCGGCCCGATGGCCCGCCTCAGGTTTTGTTAAACGGATTTGAGGGTGACGTGATCCGTCACAACATCGTGAACGGACTGCGCTGGGGACCCGATGGCTGGCTGTACGGACGCCATGGCATTCAGGCGACTTCGTTTGTTGGCAAACCCGACGCTACCGAGTCAGAACGCGTACCGATGAACTGCGCCATCTGGCGTTACCACCCGGTCAGCCACAAGTTTGAGATCGTGGCCCAGGGCGGCACCAACCCATGGGGCTTTGATTACGACCAGCATGGCGAAATGTTCATGATCAACACGGTCATCGGGCATTTGTTTCATGTCGTGCCCGGCGCCCGATTTCGACGTATGTATGGAGCCCATTTCAATCCCCACACCTATCAGGTGATCGAGCAAACGGCGGATCATGTTCACTGGGATACCGGCGAGTCGCACGCGCTGGCCGGCCAGCAACCGGAATTGTCACCCGGAACCGATGCAGCCGGAGGTGGTCACGCTCATACAGGTTTGATGATTTACCAGGGCAACCAGTGGCCCGAGCAATACCACAACACGCTGTTCACTGCCAACTTTCACGGCCGACGCCTCAACAATGACACGATTCATCGCGAAGGCAACAGCTACGTCGGACACCACGGCGCGGACTTCATGAAAACCGACGACCCGTGGTTCCGCGGGGTGGAAATGATCTACGGCCCCGATGGCGGTGTGTATGTGCTGGATTGGTCCGACATCGGCGAGTGTCACGAGAACGATGGCATTCATCGAAGCTCCGGGCGTATCTTCAAGATCACTTATGGGCAACCAAAGCCGCCGCAACTCGCCAACCTGGCCGACGCCAGTCAGGAAGAGCTTGTGCAATTGATGACGCACCCCAATGAGTGGTATGTCCGCAAGGCACGACGACTGTTGCAGGAAAGGCATGCCAGGGGTGAGCCAGTGAAACGCGCTCGGGACGCATTGATTCCGATGACTGTTTGGACCGGCCGTGATCCCGACGGTGTGCGACGACAATTACGCGCCCTTTGGGCGATGCATGCCATTGGCGAAAGCGGCCACCTTTACGACCACATGTTGACTCAGGCGTCACAAGCAGACAGCGAGCACGTCCGCGCATGGACCGTTCGCTTGTGGATCGATGATACGACCACAGTCGATAAAGATACCGCAATCAAGCTTGTCGAAATGGCGATCGACGATTCATCGAGGCTGGTACGACTGTATCTTGCTTCGGCCATTCCGCACCTTGAGACCGACATGAAATTTTTGCTTGCGAGTGCATTATCTCGTCACAGCAGCGACGCCCGGGATCGTGTTCAACCCCACATGATCTGGTATGGCATCGAACCGGAAGTAGTAAATCAATGGTCGTCAGCGCTGGTGCTGGCCCTGGAATCCGAAATGCCGCTGCTGTGCGAGAACATTGTGCGCCGACTGGTTACTGAGTACCGGGACAATCCCGAGCCAACCGAATCCGTCTTGCACTGGCTGAAGTCCGATACGGACGAGTCAAGAATCGTGAGCGCTCTTACCGGATTTAACAAGGCAGTCAGTGGTTGGGCCACAGCACCAGCGCCGAGTGATTGGGAAGCGACCAGCCAATATTTGCTGGAGCTGGAGAACGACAACATTACCCAACTGGTCAACACCATCGGTGTCGTGTTTGGTGATGGCCGCGCCATCGGCGAATTGAAGGCCATCGCCACGGATCCTGATGCTGATTATGCGGTCCGCCGATCCGCGATTCGATCGTGGGCCGAGTCGCGACCGGATGAGCTGTACGAAGTATTGCGTCAACTAATCACCGACAAACGACTGACCAATGCGGTGGTGCATGCCATGGTATTTTGTATCGAACCGCAAGCCGCGCGCGTCATCATCAATCGGCTGCCGCATATGGATCCGGAGGGCAGGGCACTTGCCATCAACACGCTCGTGGCACGCCAAAATTGGTCACTACAACTGTTGGGTGCCGTGGAAACCGGACGGGTCGCGCGCGGAGAGGTCACCGCCTGGCACGCCAGGCAAATGTTCGCTCATGAAAACAGCGAGCTGCGTGACCGGTTAACCGACGTATGGGGGACCATCAAGGATTCGCCGGCGGACAAACAAGCATTAATTGACGAGTTGACCGAATCACTGGTTAACGCATCGGGAGAATTGGCTGGTGGCGACCTCTCGCGCGGCCGCAAGTTGTTCGCGACAAATTGTGCCGCCTGTCACACGCTGTATGGAGTCGGCGGCGATACGGGTCCCGACCTGACAGGCGCCAACCGTGACAACCTGAACTACTTGTTGGTGAACATGATTGACCCGAGCAGCTCGGTTGCTGAATCGTACCGTGCTTCGGTGATCGAGCTCGTCGACGGACGCCTGGTGACGGGCCTCGTTCTCGAAACGAGTGATCAAATATTGCGTGTTCAAACTCTCGAGGAAATCATCACGATTGACCGACAGGACATGGAAGGAATCCGGGTAACGGAAAAATCGGTGATGCCCGATGGGATGCTCACCAACTTTTCGGCGGAACAGGTTGCGGATCTGGTCAGCTATCTGATGAGTAAACAGCAAGTACCCTTGCCGCCTGCTGAGCCGGGTCGGTGATTCTTTAGAAGTAGAACTGGCAGCGGGCCCAAAACGTGTCATTGAATGTGCTGAACAGGCCGGTATCTTCGTTGACCAGAACCGGCGAGGCATACGCGGCATGCTGCCAGTCGAAATAGAATTTGACGTGCCGGTTCAGATACCAGTTGATGCCAATGTCTGTCATGGAGACCTCGTCGGTCCAGAGATCGGCATCGACGAATCCCTGATCAAACACGGAGCTATCAAACTTGAGGTAGCTGTACCGGAAGTACGGCTCAAAGGCTCCCAGTTGCGAACAGCCGAAACGAGGATCAAAAGGGCGACAGGGTTGAACCACTTCTCGCCGACGCACCGTTTCCCCGGTGAGAAAGGACGCGAACGTTACATGGAACCCGTTGACAGTGACATCCCCGGGTACGTCGGTAGCTTCATCCAGGAGTTCCGCGCTGCCTGCATTC
>JBPCVB010000869.1:0-2752 GCA_051010855.1 Pirellulaceae bacterium
TTCCAGTGCTTGCTCTTGCAACGCGTCCACCGGTCGCTTGCACTGGTCGCACAATCGTCGCACCAACCGCTGATTGACGATTCCAGTCACGTTTTCCGCAATCGAGCGATCCTGCAAGCCGAGATCGCGCAACGCGACGATGGTCGACGCAACATCGCGAGTGTGCAGCGTCGACAACACGTACTTACCGCTTCGTGCAGCCTGCATGGCAATCGTAGCGGCTTCTTCATCGCGTATCTCGCCGACGAACAAAACGTCCGGATCCATCCGCAACATGGTCTTTAGTCCGGATGACATTGTGACTTGATGTTTGATATCCACGTTCATCTGACGAACAAACGGCACCGCGTATTCAACAGGATCTTCAATCGACACGATATTGCGGTGCTCGCCACCCAGCATTTCCAGCATCGAATAGACTGTCGTTGTTTTTCCTGACCCAGTAGGACCAGTCACCAGCACCACGCCTTCCTGTTGACGGAGCATCTGGTTCACCGTTTCCAGAGCCGATTCCGACAGGCCAAGTTGCGTTATTGGAAAGAAAACCCGCTCCGGCGTGGCCAGACGCAAAGCTACTGCTTCTCCGCCAGCCACTGGAATCGAAGTCATCCTTACCTCAATGTCGGAATGCCCCGGCGGCATCCGCAGCCGTCCTTCCTGGACCCGAAACGGTTCGGCAATATCAAGATCACCCAGATTTTTTAATTGATTGATCAGATGGCTGGTCACCTCGCGACTCATGCGACAGTACTCTTCCAGTTGCCCGTCGATTCGCATTCGTACCACAGTGACTTCATCGTCGACCGGATCAATGTGAATATCGGTGGCGCTCAGCGTGTTTCCACGCATGATCAGATCGGTTGCCTGGCTTTCGCTCTTTCTATCCGGCTGGAATCCCGTCGGCTGGTCGGCGAGATCCGCTGCGTCGTTAATGGTCCAACCGCCGTCTCGCCACTTCAGCCAGCGGCGGCGTTCCAGCTCATCGAGCAACTGCAGGCAACTGACCGCCGGCAGGTCCAGTCCTTCTGACAATAGTTTTGACATTTGATCGAGAGCCTCATCCCGGTCGTCCGGCAGCTGTTCAATTTGCGGCTGTATGAGTTGTGCTGCCTGGTTCAGCGAGGCGGATTCGCCTTCCCGCGGTCCGAGCACAAGCACGGGACAGGGCGAGTCGCGTACGACCTTTGCAGTAACGCTTCCCATTGTCAGGTGGGCCAGCCCGGTTCGCCCATGCGTTCCCATCACTACCAGATCGATTTCTTTTTCGCCCACATAATTGACGATGGCCTGATGCGGCCTGCCTTCCACCACGGCTTTAACAGTCGTAATACGCAGTTCATCGGCCGGATTGATCGATCTGGCGATACGATTTAGCAGCGTGTGAGGACTCGACTCGGCGGGGCTGCCGTTGTGTACGTGCACAAGGTGCAGCGCCGCATCCGATTCACGGGCCAGATCGCACGCATACATCAACGCGGCGGAACTATGGCGACTGAAATCGGTGGGGCAAAGAATTTGCTTCACGACTGTCATTCTTGTTTCCTGAAAATTCTGGTTACACCTCAATCGGGTCGGATCTGCGTTGCGGTATTTCTGCAAAAATCAGACCATTTCAAGGGCAAACTTCATTGGCAGCTGCCCGGATTAAAAGGATTGATGGATGAAAATACTCTTTTTGCATGGATTTGGTTCTCGACCCGGTGGAATCAAGCCGGCCTATCTCGCCCGGCACGGACATGAGGTGTCGAACCCTCAGCTCTCCGACGTGGATTTTCTGGAGTCAATTCGCATCGCGGAAGCCGAGTACGAGCGGTTTCGTCCTGACGTGATTGCCGGTTCGTCACGCGGTGGCGGAGTCGCCGTCAACATGCAGTCCCGGGACACGCCGCTGGTGCTGCTCTGTCCGTCATGGAAAAACAAGCAGATGGCAAGCACGGTCAAGCCAAACATCCTTATTTTGCACTCGCGCGAGGACGAATTGATTCCGTTTAGCGATTCGGAAGAACTCCTGGTCAACAGCGGGCTGTCACCAGAGCTGCTCATTGAAACCGGATTTGAACATCGCCTGGCTGACGAGGAAACACTTCGCGCGATGCTCAGGGCGTGTGAGCAATTGGCTGGTGACGGTCAGCTCAATGAACCATAAGCCAGTCATGAAATTTCAACGAAGACGAGGGGAGGAAAAGGGGACGAAGAAAACGGGACGGGTAGGCTCCGTCGTTACTTGTCACGCGACAGATGCTTGACTGCTTCGTCCATTGAACCGCATGTTACGAAAAAGCGGTCCAATTTCAAAATCTCAAGAACTTCTCTCACGTTGGAGTTCAAATTCGCAAGTACAAGTTCCACCCCTCTCGGTTTCAAGTCATTGTGAATTGCGATTAGGTCCCGCAAATCACTGCTCGCGAGGAAAGAGCATTTGACAAAATCAAAAATGGCCTTGTTGATGCCGACGTCGATTGCCTGACGACGCAACACGCCAAGCAAGTCCTCTCGCCCAATGTGCTGCCAGTCGAAACGGCCAACTAATCGCTCGTCGTCAGGAGGTGCAAGCTGTATGACGTCGGTAGGTGACGCATCTAAAATGCGGCCGTTCTTGCGAATCACCAGAATCAACGGCTGACGATCCTCGATTTTCCTGTTCTTTTGGGACATCTGTCGCCTCACATTTGATTGGCGCAACCTGAAGAATCCACGAACGTCCCTGGTCGTTACAACTGTCTGCCAGCCCGTGGTCGAATTGGTGCGGGCA
>JBPCVB010000870.1:0-4703 GCA_051010855.1 Pirellulaceae bacterium
CGGCCGTGCAGTTCACAAGGAACCCCGAAGGCATTGCGGGCGCCCTGAAAATGATCGGAGCCAGCGTAGACGGATCGGTCATGCAACATCCGCAAGCTGAAGAAATGAGTCACATGTATTTCGGCTCCATGTTCCGGGGCGGTTTTAGCTGGTTTGCCACCCATCCGCCGCTGGACCAACGCATCGGCAAACTCGATCCGCGGTTTGATGGTGATTATGCCGCGTATCAAAAACAACGACTCGAACGGAAACAGCGACGCGAAGCCGCCCGCAAAAAGCAGAAAGAGGACAAGACTCAGCCCGGTTTCCCAAAAGTGACCGAACGAATTGGCTTTCCCGGTATTATGGGCGACCAGTTTCCAATTGATCCCGCGATCCTGGTCGCCGGCATCGGACTGCCCGACGAAGACGACGTCGAATATTCGGAAATCCTTGTTGATCGGATTCCGGATGTCCTCGCGGAGGCCGCGCGCGATGTGTTTAGTGCCCGCTGCATCGTGTTCGGAATTTTGCTGGATGAAGATCCAGCAGTGCGTGAAAGGCAACTGAGCACCATTACCGAAAATGAAGGGCAACCCACGGTCGACGAACTGAACCGGCTGATCTCTGCCATCGGCGATCTGGCGCCACGCTTTCGACTGCCCGTTTTTGAAATCCTGCAAGGGACGTTGACGGCGATATCGCCCGAGCAGTACCAGTCTTTTCGCAAGACCGTGGATTCGATGGTCGAAGCCGATCAACAGGTGGATCTGTTCGAGTTCTTTTTGCGGCATCACTTGATCGTGCATCTGGATCGACGATTTGGCCTGATTTCGCCGCCGGTGGTCAGGTATCGAGCCATCGATCCACTCAAGGAAGATATCTGTCAATTGCTGGCGATTTTGGTGCGGATCGGGCACGACAATCTGGAGGAAGCGGTCGGTGCGTTTAATTCCGCCGTCGAATCACTGGGGAAACCGTGGCATGCTGATGACGCGCGCATGAACACGGGCTTCAGCTACAGTTCGCTCGCCTCGGCACTGGAACGTCTCAACGAGTCCTCGCCCAAGATCAAAAAGCGTGTCCTGACGGCGGCCGCCATCGCCATTACCCATGACGGGCAGGTCACGGTCGAGGAGGCGGAACTGTTCAGGGCCATGTCCGAGTCGCTGGATTGCCCGGTGCCACCCGTGGTTGCCAGCATCATGGATTCAGGCAACGAGACGGGCTAGCGAAACGTTTCACTGCAAATGATTCCGGTTCGTGGGGCAAAACAGGTCTGCTTTTTCCACGCAAACGATCACGTTAGCTAGCAAGCAAGCAGTGATTCTTTCTTGGGTCTTCTGCCCGCAGTTGCCGATTACATCAAAAGATTGCGCGCCCACTGCGCTAGCGGTGCGCGAGCCACTCATTGATCGTTCCGTCCATTGCATTCCGCCAGGGAAGCACGCGTTATGGCTCGAAAGCGAAAACGAAAACGCCGCGTCGATGAAGATCGACTCTACGAGGAAAATCGCGGCAGTCGTAAAAACGATCGGCGTCGGTTTGGAGGGTCCGGGCGTCGCCTGCCACGAAAACTTATCGCGTTCCTGATTCTACTGCTCGTGCTGATCTGGTTCTTGCCAACGATTGTTGCCAGGTCACCGCTGAAGCAGTGGGCCATCAATATGGCGTTGTCCGATTTCAAGGGACAAGTCGAAGTTGAGTCGGTTTCGTGGGGGTGGCTAACGCCCATCCAGTTGAACCGTGTTATCGCGCGAGACGAGGCCAATGACCTGTTGTTCACGGCCAACCGTGTACACATCCCCAAATCACTGACGTCGATCCTCAATGCCACCGATTACGGGACTATCGAAATCGATGAGCCGGTCGCTTATCTCAAACTGCGTCCGGACGGCAGCAATCTGGAGGATGCCATCGCGGACATGATACCCAGGGAGCCAACCGGGGAGCCGGGCGTGCCTGTGCGGTTGAAAATCGTTGAAGCCCGTGCTGAGGTCATTGACCAGGCGACACGTCGTGAATTTTTGTTGTCCAAAGTCAATGGCGAGTTGGTGATGTATCAGGGCGATGCTCCACTGACCGCCCAATTTATCGGTGAGATTGCTGAAGCCGGACAGTCCGGCACGTTCGACGCCTTGTTGAAAGTCGATGCCGGTCTCGATGAACTGAGCTTCGGCAATGGAGCCGTCGAGGTGAACAGCAAGGATCTGCCGATCGGCGTCGTAACACCGGTATTGACTCGATTTGTGGAACCCATATCGATCGCCGGCAAGTTGAACGGCAAAATCGTGGCTGGCTGGAGCGGAGCCGGGGCGAGTATGACGGTCTCGGTCACGCCCGCGTCTCTGGAAAACGTTGCATTTGCCGCGCCTAACCGCATCGGTCGGGACCAGGTCCACCTGGATAACGTGTGGTTGCAAGGTGACATCGCGATGTCGCCCGAGACCATTCGTGCGTCGCGATTTGTCGTGCAAAGCGAAATCGGATCAGTGAAGGCCGACGGCGAATTGAACTGGGACCAGATTGCTGCAGTCACGTCCCGGATTCCCGCCAACGATTTCTCGGCCGAAGGCGAATTGAACCTGGCACCGTTGATCAGCATGTTGCCGGACACGCTGCCCTTGCAGCAGGGTATGCAGATTGAATCGGGTGCCGTGCAATTCAACGCGATCAGCCAGGCGGTCGATGACGATCGCCGACTGGTTGTCAACGTCGAGAGCGCCGGATTGACCGCGGTTCGCGACGGTCAACGCCTGAACTGGCACAAACCTGCCCGAATTGTCGCGGCTTTACGTCAGTCGGACGATCGGATGTTGATCGAGTCGCTTGATTGCACAACCAATTTTCTGACGATCAAGGGAGCCGCCACAAGAGACTACGGGGAATTCCGGGTTGAAGGTGACTTGAAATCGGCTGTTGCTGAAGTGGAACAGATCTTCGACCTGGGCGGATTGCAGCTGGAAGGCCAGATTGATGGCAACCTGGCGTGGCAATTCGACGGGAATCCTGGGGACAATCTGGCTAGCCGACCATTGCGCGTGGGTGGCCGGTTCCGTATTGAGAAGCCGCTTATCAACCTGCCGGATCGCCCGACGTGGTCTGATCAGGAATTGAACGTGACCGTTCAGGCCGCAGGTCAAATGCGCGAACAAACGGTTGCAGGACAACCAGAGAAGATCATTCGCCTGGAAACCGGTCGCCTGGAACTGGTTAACGGCACTCAGCTGTTGCAGGCCAATTTGCAGGAGCCTGTCGAGCAGCCTTCATTGAGCTCGGTTTGGCAACTGGATTGCCGGCTGGCGGGTGATCTTGCCACCTGGCTAACACAGGTCGCAACGGTTGCTCCGGTCAGTGTTAAAGCGGGTGGCAATGTTGACGTTACAGCGCTGGTGACGATCGATCCGCACTACATCACCGTCCATCAATCGCAATATCAACTGGATCAGCTTGATCTGAGGGACTTTGGTTTGACGATTCGCGAGCCGCAGGTGCAAGGCGAAGTGAAAATGGTCCTGGATCGTGCAACTGGCCGCTTACAGATTCCCGACGTGTCATTTGCATCTTCGGCAATCGCAGCACGAGGCCAGGAGCTGGTTGTCGATCCAGGCGTCACCGCACCGTCATTGTCGGGCCGGGTGGCTTTTCGTGCCGATGTAAATCGGTTGACCGGATGGCTGGGACCGAAACCGGGTTCTGTGCAGTGGTTCGGCAACGCTTCTGGCACCATTGACCTGGCCACCAGTGACGATGCCATTGGTGGTACCGTTACCATTCAGGCACAGGATTTGATTGCGGCCAGACCCGTGCCGCGAACTCCCGGACTGCAAAACGTCTCAGCGGGTGAAGGCGGATGGCAACGTGTCCTGGAAGAACAACAGGTTGATATGGGGACACAACTGGCCATCAGCCGGTCACTGAATCAAGTTGCCTTTCAGAACCTTCAGCTCACCGCATCTTCCGTGCGGATCAACGCCAGTGGCACCCTGGACGACCTGTCCGGAAATTTGCTGGCTAACGTTGAGGGGTCGTGGGAACCGGACTGGAGCCGGCTGCAGCCCCTGATGACCTCGTACGTCGGTGACATGATCACGCTGGAAGGGGTCGAAGGCGGCGGTTTCCGAATTCAGGGACCCGTATTTGTTGACAACCCGGCCCCGGACGGATCATTGCTGAATCCAAACCTGTACGTAACGACGCGGGCCAGGTGGAACCGCGGCAATGTGCTGGGATTGCCCATGGGCGGCAGCCAGATGACGGCGAATCTGAACAGTGGTGTCCTGGCGATCGACGCCGACGCAATTCCGTTTAGCGGAGGAACATTGCATATGGCTCCGCGACTGGACATGCGCACGGCCAGCCCCACACTGGTGATCCCCGAGGGCACAGTACTGGATCAGGTGCAACTTGATCCGCAGATTTGCAAGAGTTGGTTGAAATACGTAACGCCGATCATTGCCGAGGTGTCCGAGGCACAGGGCACTTTCAGCGTGGCAACCTCCGGAGCTGCCATCCCGCTGGACCGTCCTCAATCCGCCAACTTCACCGGCAATCTGGCGATGCACGGTGCACACATTGGTCCCGGACCCCTGGGTCAACAACTGATCGGACTGGTAGAACAGATCAAGTCGTTGGCGCGAGGTAACGCCTTGTCGGCCGCTGCCGCGCCGCAAGCCAAATGGTTGACGATGCCCGAACAGGACATTCCCTTTGCCGTACAGGAC